>JAUWMW010000001.1 GCA_030612965.1 bacterium | reverse complement strand
TTTGAGGCTGTCTGCGTAGGAGTCACAGAAGACCGTGGCAAAGTTAGGGGCTGTAAGGTTGATGAGTCTCCTAGTACCACTATAGGCAATGAGTCTTGACCCTGCCTCACTTTCGGAATATGGAACCATCCAGCTTGTACTTCCTGATGTATCGTACTCACAAGAATCCAGACTATGCCAGTACATCGACGTTGAGTCCGCCAATCCCCCCGCCATCCGCTCGTTTATCTGCCCGATGTTTCCACTTTCGCCCCAGGCATTATGAAGGTCGAGATATTGATAAAACTGAAACGTGTTATCGTAAGCGTAGATCGCAGTGTACTTGGTGCCCCAACTGGTGCCACCTTGGTCGGCTACGAGGACTTCGTATCGTCCAGCGTAAATCGAATCAAGAGAGTCCACCAAAACAGCACCGTTGTAATCGAAATTGAAGTAGCGTACCGAGGGTGTCAGGTCGGCCATCACGCTCCCGGCCAGCAACAGGATGAATATGCAGGGTAGGAGTCTCATGATATCTTTCCAGTTGCAGAGTTCGTGGCAGGATAATGTTTGTGTGGAGGATCGCCCTGAGTGGTGCCGCCATTCGTAGCGAGCGATGCGATTGTGGCGTTGCTCGATATCTCGTCTATGATCTCCTGGGCCATCGCGATCATGCGGGCTTTAGCGTCCGCCTTAGTCGCGCCGGCCGCCAGGGCGTTGACGGCGTTAAACATCGCTGCTCCTAATCGAGTGGCGTTCATCGCCATATCAATCACCTGCCTTCACGGTTGTTGAACCCTTGACGTGCGGACCGCCTGTGTAGGCGCAGGTGTCACAGGTTCGCACGATCTTACCCGAGGTTCCGTTCAATTCGATCTGAGAACCGTCCACGACGACCTTTCCGGACGCCCTCACATTGCAAGCTCCGCTGACCGTCACGTCGATATCGCCACCTTCTCGTAGCGCAACCACGTTGCCGTTGGCGTGCATGATTTCCAGGTCACCCGCTTCATCGAACTTCACCTGGTGACCGGCCGGGGTTCTAATCATCCGCACGTCGGGTGCGCTCGCCTCGGCCGGTACGGCTTGGCGTCCGGACCAGAAGCAGCCGGTCCATACCCAATCACCTTCGGCCGTCTGTTCCATCCAGACCTCAGCACCGACCGGTGGCACCATAAACATGCCGCACCCATCGGCGGCCAGCGGTACGCACGGCCATGCCCACGGCGTCTCGTTGTGTTGCGTGTCGTCGTCGGTCTCACCGAAGCCGATGAGACGGGCAAGGATGCGACCTTTATTGTCAGGATCGCTCACGTTTGTGACTATTGCGCGGTGCTTCATGGTTCTGTTATTCCATCTCTGCGCACGTCGAACGATGTAGTGTAGACACCTTCGCTGTCGATCTCATGCCGACAGGCCTCGATGACGTACTCACCCGAGAACATCGTCCCGAACGGTTCGAGGTCGCGAACGAGAATCTCCACGGTCATGCCGATATGCAAGTGAGGCGTGCCGATGGCCGGGACGACTTCGCCCTTAACCAGGCGACGCGCACGCCGCTCCATTTCATTTATCGCAATGTACTTGGCTTGGCCGGCATCGCGTGCGGCTTGGCCCGTGATCCGGTATGTTTCGATCTTTTCTGTTTTGACGACCACCTCGGTATATTTCTGACCCTTGGTTGGCGTTCCTTCCAGCTTTCCCTTGCCGTACTTTGTGCCATCCTCGCCGACAGCGGCCCAGGACTTGACCTCAACCTGGGTGCGTTGACCTTCCGATCCCATCTCCGGCTCGAACGTCAACAACGGCCAGGTGTTCGGCTCCGCCAGGTCGGTGTCTGTGCCACGATGGACAAACCGGAACTTGCGAGCGGAGGATCCGGGGCGAACAGCCCGATGAAAGGCTTCGGTGGCCATGTATTCATCGTTGACGATATAGAGGATATCGTCATGCACCAACAGATTGAAGTTGCCACGCCTGGCGATAGCATCCAGGACTTGAAAGTCCGTTTCGTCCACCTGCGTGACGGCCTGATCACCCTCCAGCTTATAGTTGGATAGCTTGTCAACTGGATTGATAACTACTTTCAATCCATGCCGCCGGCAGATGTCCTCGACCAGCTTTTTGTGCGAGATCTCTTTGTAGACCGTCGGCCACGGCACCCGGCGCAAGCCATAACCACGGTCGTAGCAGGTGACATTGAGTACGGCCGGTTCGTCAGTCGAGAAGGACGGCGTAACCGTTTGAATCCGCCCAACGAACAGAGATACCAGGTCGCCATGCACCCACCCGATCTGCAATTCAACTTCGGTCCCGAGCTGCAACGGGAGATCGGATAGATCAAGGTTCTCACCGCTGGACAACGAAAACTCCAGTGTACCCATCTCGGTCAAGGCTTCTTCATAGCTCACGCCGCCGATATAGTTGAGCTGCGCCGGTGTCAGTTCGTGACCACCGATACAGAGCGAGACTTCCATAACACTATCGGGCATCGGGCACCTTTATCTTTAGTCCTGGTTGTGGATGCCACAAGTCCAGGTCGGGGTTTGCGTCAAGCAATAGCTCGAACTTGCTCGGATTGCCGAGCAGGCGGTAAGCCAGAACGTCTATGCGCTCACCAGCTTTCACGGTTGCATATTTAGGGTCGGTTCCCATTGCTTAAACTCCAAAGTGAGACGGCCATGCCGGGCCGACAAATCCTCATGAAACTCCAGAATCTCAAACCTATAACTCAGAATCACGCCATTGAAAAAGCGCGGCCCAAGGATGACATTAATCCTGGCCGGGCGCCGCTTACCTTCGAGCGGTGTCGTCCAGTTAAGGATGGTAGTCTCCAAGTTCTCAAAGTTTACCTGATAATTCGGTTGGGGAATGGTTATATGGGTCTGCGCATACATAGCGTTCGCTGATGGTTCCGCTACATAATCAAGGCTGAGATCAAACGTGTGCGGGCCACTGCCCAGGTAATCGAGATCGCCACCGAGTTCCGAGCCGCGCCATTGCACGGCGCCCCAATTCAAGTCACGGTCATACGTGAACCGGACAGGGTTATATTGAAAACCGATAAACTCGTTGTTGTCGAGATTCGTTAGACGGCCATGAACGACACTGTCAACACTGTAGGCCTGAGCGAGAGCACCAGATGAGGACGGAATAAACAGCATCAGTTTACCCCCTGAACTGTTCTCATCTGCGCGTTGAGTTGATGTTTGGTCATCTCGCGGGCCAGCTCCTTCGCTGTCTTTTCTTTACCCTGAATATGAAAATGGTTGGTGGTGATTATCTGATTGCTGAGACCGCCCGTTTCAGGTAGCGCCGGTGCCGCCTTGCCGGTGGCCACGCTGCGCACTTCATCACCCCCACTGGGAGCACCTGTCTTGGCCAACTTCTCTGGGGTAAGCAGTCTCGGGTCTAAGGTGCCCGGCTTGACCGTCAGCTCGGGGCCGCCGATCAATCCCAACGCTTCAAGAAGCCACTTGACGCTATCGATCATGCCTTTAATCAGTAAGAACGGCGGTGAGGTCGTTATCAGCCAGCCGAACTTGTCCCATAATTCCTCAAAGAACCGTCCGAAGTCCTTCAGGTATCCCCACAACTTACCGAGACCCCACTTGATGCCCTCCCAGGTAGCGGAGGCCACCTCCTTGACCCAATCGAAGTGAAAGATTAACGCATAGATAATGGCGATCACGGCAGTGATACCCAGCACCAGCCATCCGATCGGGGTTGCCATCAGAACCATATTGAAAAACCCCATGACCGCAGAGAGAATTTTCGTGACGGTCGCGAGGAATATCTTTGCGCCGGCCAAGACCTTCTCTGCTGTGGCCAGGGCGATGAGCCGCGCCCGAAGAACTATCGCGTTATTACCTAACGTCTTGAAAAGACCCCCCGTCTTCATTCCGGCAAGTTGCATCATCGCTGTCTGAGCGCGCCACATTCGCATAGCAAAGACGACGGAACCTATAGCGCCACCAACGATCATGAGAATGGAAAAGACCCCGCCGCCCCAGGCTATCCACTTTGTGGCGGTGGGATGCGCTTTCATGAACGATTGCACTCTCTCCACCAGAGTGCCGAGACCGATAATTACTGAATCGATGGCCGGGAGTAACTCCTTTCCGAACATAATCGCAGTCGACTTCAGTGCGTTTTTCATCATCTCCCATTTGGCGATTGCGCCGGACTGCCTGACATTCAACATCGTGACACCCATCGTCGACTCGTCGATCCCCTGGGCGTATGCCTTGAGAGCCTCAGATTGGCCTAATAAGAGAGAGAACATCCGACTGCCCTCGTCCGTGAAGGTGCTTTGCATAGCATTAGCGTGCTCCATCGACAAGGCTTCCACTTTGAATGCTTCTTCGGCTGTCATAGTTCCAGCCCTAACCGCTTCCATCTTTGCTGCGGTTTCCTCGGCGGTCTCACTTGTTATGCCAAAGGCTTTCTCTATTTGCTGGAGAATGTTCCACAGCGGTATCATTTTCCCAGACTTGTCAGTCAAATTAAGATTCGCGAGAGCCCCTGATCCCTTCGCTCCTTTTTTTAATTTCCCGCCCAACTGCTGCCCCTCGAAGTGGGCGAGATACTCACCCATATCCATAGCTGCGACTTTCGCCTTTTCGGCTTCGTCAGTAAACGTTGATGTAGTCTTTATGATTCCACGCAGTCCGGCGGCGAAAGCAGTACCAGACATAGATGCCTCCAACCCCTTCGTTTGAAGCATGCCAAGGGTTGCGGTCATCTCGGAGAATTCCATCCCCAACAAGTTAGCCGACGGCGTAGCGTAAGTCAGACCGGCAGACAGTCGCGTCAGATCAGTGTTGAACGCAGCAATGGTTCCCGATATGACATTGAAAACCTTTTTCGATTGCTCGACCTTTGTCATCGTTGCGTCCCAGTCCAGCCCAAAGTTTGCCAGAACTGATGTCATGACCTTCGTAGAGTCGACTATGGTGCCTTTACCGGCGACTGCCTGATTGGCCGCACTCTGGAAGGCTCCCTTGGCCGTTTCGATACCAAGAGCCGACGTCAGCTCGTATGCAGAGGCAGCCAGCTCATTGAGTGGCACTCTGGTCTTGCCTGCGAACGCCAATATCTCATCGCCAAGTTCCTTAACTTTGGCACGAGCTTCATCTTCGCCTAACCCGGTCGCCATAACAATAGAGAGCACGTCGTTCATGGAGTCCTGGAACGTAGCGGCGGCCTTACCCGCGAGGGCGAGGGGAACCGCCATGACCATACCCGCACCCATCACCTTCAGCGACTTGCCGAGTCCGGCGCGTGAACGATCCATCCTCTTGTCAAGTTTCTCCATCTGTTCTTCGACGCCCTTGAGAGACCGATCAGCCTGCTTGTGCAAACGCACAAACGATTGATTGAGACGATCCATCTGCCGTGAAGCACGATCCTTCATCGTGACCACAGCACCCAAGCCTAATGTGCCCAATAACGCCATTTACAGGCGTCTCCTTCCCCGTTTACCGGGAGAGGCCTTCGCAATTGCATCCGACTGCGCTCGGGTTTCTCTCTCCTGATAATCTCGTTCAACGTCGACCCATTCCATCATCTCAACGAACTCCATCTCCACAACCGCCTGCGGACTACAACCCAACGACCTCGCCAAGAAGACCGCAGCACGACGCAAGCGATCCTCTGGAAACGGAAACTGTAGAATCAGCTCGGCGAGGTCTTTGGAGGGTCCTGCTTCGGAACCGTTTGACCTTCATCATCCTTAGGCTCCTGTTCATCCGGATTAAGATCGCGCTTCTTCGGTGGCGTGTTCATCCAGCCGTACCAATCCATGCAGCGTTCTATGTCGGCCGGACTCATCTGTTTGATAACTTTCTGATCGACGTTCTCGATGTCACCGATGCGGAGGATCACGCGAGCTAACAGAGGAGTCTGCATCTGCGCCATGACGCCTTCCATAGCGCTCATCGCTACCGGATCGACATAACCGTCCGTCGGTTGTCCGGACGCGGCGGCCACACGACCGGCCTCCCTACCGTGTAAGACCCGGTCCTCCGCGTAGCGCATGGTAGCTACGCTGATCTTGTGTCCTTGCTTGCGCAGCTCACGGACCTGAGCATCGTTATTAACGTCGATGAGGTCCTGGACCAAAACACGGCGCATGATTACGGTCATGTGCGTAGCGCCGTCCTTCTCTACTCCGAAGATCAATTCAAATTCCTGTGTCGTGGCCATTATGTGCTCCCATCTTCATTGAAAGATTGACAAAATTTCACCGGCGATGCCGCTCAGGACACCTCTGGCCTCAACGACACCGCCGTGTTGGATAACTACTTCTTCGAGTGCGATCGCATCGTTTGTGGCATCCATTCTCGGGCCGCGCCAGGTGGAAATCCAGCAACGGCTGAAATCCCACCGCCAGGCCTCGTAGGTAACCGCGCCGGTCACAGGAGGATGTACGCTGTCGAGTAGATAGATGGACATCGTTCTCACGTAGGTCGGTTGACCTTTCTTCCAGTGGCGTCCGGCAAGGAACCAATTCCAAAGCGATCGACTAAAGGTGACCGGGCGCGTCAACGTGATCGACGGCTGCCGCTCCCGGCGTGGAAAAGTATGAACCTGACCTGACCCGCCCTCGGCGAGCTTCTGCACCTCAAGGTCGGAGACCAGGTTGTCGACAGCACGAAAACCGCAGACGGTTTCTTTACCTCGGAAACCGACACCGTCAATCTGCACGACGAACCGAAGACCGTTGAGCTGGTGCAAGTCCAGCACGTTAAGAGCTTCGATCACCTGGTTTGGTAGATCCAATAATCCCACTAAGAGACCTCATGTTTTATGTGAGACGCCTCGATCTCGAACGTGTACGTCTGAGGTCCAGCCTCTTCTTCGGCATCCCACTGAGGGAACGTGACCTTCTTCAGCCAGGACTTAAAGAACGTGATGCGTAGCACCTCGTTGCCATCGCGGCCATCAGAGATCACCGCGCCGGTCTTTCGTAAAGACGAACCTTGCTCGGCCCAATCGATTAAGGCCTGAATGTCGGACTGTCCGCCCTCCACCAAGTTCTTTTCGATTGTCACGACGTGAGCCTTCTTTGTCGCGCTCGCCGTCAACGAGTTGAGATCGTCAATGCCGGTGCGGGCGTTCATCGTGTTCCATTCGTAACCGTCGATGGTTGCTTTCTGAACAGCGCCCAGATTGATGCCATCGATCTCAATCCTGAACTTTGCGGATAGTTGGGGATTGGCGTCCGGCCCGGCAGCTCCATAATCACTCACAGGAACCTCCTTTCAGGGTTAAGCCACAGTGAGGCCGCCGGAGGACGGCGTCAGGGTGATGGCAAATTTCTCGGCCGTGCCGGTTTTGACGTAAACGACACCCACCGAAGCGATGCCAAGCGCCACCTGGTCAGCCGGATTGTTAGATTCGTTCATGACCACGGACCACGCCTGTGCACCGGGATTGCTTGCATCAAACAACGCCCGACGGCGCTGCTCATTGGACAAGAAATCTCCAATGGAGCGTTCGACTGCTTTCCACAAGGTCTGGTCGTTCAGCTCGAACGGCACCCAATGCGTGGCCAGTTCCAGGCTGCGCCCGACATAGTTCCAGTATTCACTGGCGTCGATAAACCTGAAGTTGGTGGTGGCGGACAGAGTGCGTCCGCCGTATACCCACAGACCGCCCGATGGCTTCTTGCGGATCGTGTTGACCTTGCCGTCGTTCAGCGTTTGACCTTCGGGGCGGGAGACGTGATACTCCAGGTCGGTAGCGAGGGCGATCCGCTCGTTACCGATAGACTTGTGCACGCCGCGTCGATAATCTTTCTCCACGACAGTGCCGAGGGCGAACGGTGACGGCGGGATCCAATTGGGGTTGGCACGCGAACCGACATTGACCCATGGGAAAAAGACAGCGATCCGACGACCGGCGAAGTTGGTTGCCCAAGTCAGGGCGTCGGTCACCGAGGTGCCGTAAGGGATGTCGACATAAGTCTGACATGTGACGCGAACGTCGCAATAAGCGAGCTGCGCCTGCGCCAGAATGATACACCCCTCTTCGGGATCCGTGGTAATGGTCGGGTTCGGTGCGATGATCCGGAAGACAGTCGGTATATTGTCAAACGCATAAAGGCCGGTCTTGTTGGCCTGGCTACCAGACCAATCCGTCACTTCGATGTCGGCGATACCGTCCGCGCCACTGGCCAGCCCTTGTGCCACCGAGGTAGCCACAGGCTGATCCTCATGGTTGGTATCGGATGCCTTGAGGTCCACGCAGGCGATATAGTCCGAATTGACGGCCGTCTCACAGAAGAAAGAGACGTTGTCGTTCATCGATAGACCCGGCCACGTCTCAACGAGCACGTCGTTGACGTAAACATTGAGCTTGAACTCCTGCGAAGTGATCACGCCGTTCCCGACGGTGTAAGTGTTGGTGACTGCCCCGCTCCAGTGAATGATCTTCGCGACGTATTCAATTGACGTGACAGTAATATACTCTGTGAGCGTCCCGTTGTAGAACTTGACGTAGCTGCCCACTTCGAGGCCCTCGACGGATGTCAGTGATGCCTGGGTGGCCGCAGCGCACTCCGCTGTCAGAGTCGTGGTGAGCAAAGCGTCGTCGTCAACGTCGACAGAGAGTGAGTTGCCCCAGGTGCCTTCGTTGATCGCATCGATGCGCAACGTGTTGGCCGGAGCAACCTGCCGATCATCAAACGCCTTGGTCGCGAGCATCTTCGCGGACGACGCCACCCGCACAACATAGAGCTGGCCGGCGCCCACCTTTTGAAAGAACGCCTTGACGGCATACCAGGACGTGTTATTCCCGACCGGTGCAGGGGCCAAGCCGAAGATCGACTCGAATTGAGCCATTGATGTTACCAGCGTCGCCACGTTGACAGGACCGCGTTCAAACGTGCCGAGGATCCCGGACACGGCCGTCGACACACCTTCGACGGGAGAGATTGCAGTTCCTTCAATGAGGTTGACGCCGACTTTCAGGTTCGCCATTTGTTACCTCCTGACATTGTGCCAGTTATAGCGTTAATCATTTTTGCGTTTCCTGTGCGATATTCTTGCAGGCGCATCTTCCGGCGAATCTTCTACAGCGATGGTCTCTTCCTCTGGCAGTGCCGGCGGATCGACGGCACGGGAAGGAACCAGCCTGCCAGCCTGGACGGCGATGAGCACTACCGGATTGTCGAAGATTTTGGCTTCAAACGGTCCGCGCACCTCACCGGAAGGGATAGAGAATGTTGCGCCGTCGTATTCAAATCCAAAGGCTGACGGTCCGCGATTCTTTAGGTTTACTGCTGTTGCCATGCGTTCTCCTTATGGTGCGGCGTCCATCGTCCAGGTCTCGGCCAGCATAGTCAGTTTCCGCTGAAGCACGATGTAAGGCGACGCCGGTGGTGTCTTCGGGTTACCGAACCACACCTCTGCACGACAGCGCCAAGCCGTCCTGAACCAATTTTCCGTTTCTATTTCATCGAGCGGTTGCCAGGTTACCCAGGCGAGGTAGAACTCGCGCCCGCCGTCCGTCGTTATCTTTGGTTGAGATTGCACGTCGAACCAGGGCAGCATCTTTTGTTTGATGGCCCAATCCGCTTCGTGCGTGAGGGCGTAGGTGTCAATCTGGAATAACAAATCGACAGGGATAGGCTTAAGCGTGATCACAGCTTCGCCCGTCTCTGAATTATAGGTATGAGTGCGAAGGTCGCCGGCGTGCCGCCTACCGGAGGCAGGGCGAAAGTCATAAAGATGTACGGTCGCCCGGGGGAAGGCCCGATCGATACTGGCATCCGGACGTTCATCTTTGAATGCCAGGACAACATCGCCGGAAGCCACGACGCCGGTCAACTGCGTCTGCACAGTATCAATGACGCCTTTGACGGCGTCCTCCAAGTCCGAGATGATGTGCTTATGATCTTGCGGCATACGGTTTCCCTCGTAAGGCAGCGATGATAGCACGTTCCCACTGGCGCTTCATTTTGTGGCGCACCTTATTCAGACTTGGTTCGATGAACGGCCGGGGTGGAATCACTACCTCATCCTTCAGGATGAACATAATTTCAAAACCCTTGCCTTTCTTGCGTGCGAGCACCTTTGTACCTTTGGGCCGGAACAAACCAGGTATATTCCCAACGCCGCCATGCTCCCTGGCCAGTTCGGATGCTTCGCGAGTGACCGGTATGGTCAAAGCGGACGCGGACACCGGACGGATGGTGGCTCCAAATTCATGCACGGCGGCAATGTTGACCATCGATGTACGCCCTTTCTTGCCGGCGGTTCTGGGCACACCGACAAAGAACGTCGATGGCGAGATGGTGATCAAGTCGACAGACTGCAACAAGTCACCGTGATCGATAAGCGGCTTCGAACTTTTCTTATAGGCTTTGGTCACTGGAGACACGGGCGCCATGTTCCGGCCACTGCGGATAGTCCGTTTGATCTGATCGCGATACATCATGGCATTGCGCTTTGTGGCGAGTTGCATGTTCTTTTTCATAAGCTTGCCCATTTTGCCAAAAAGCCGATCTCCCTTGTTCCAGTCTCCTTCGAGTCCCGTCACTGAGCACCGTCCTTGAAGATGAGATGGAACAACGCGACGATTGGATATATGGCAGCGATGACCCATAATACTATAACATCAAGCCTTTTTGGCTGGCCAGGATGAATAGTTTCTATGAATCGTTCAGACTCTGGGGGTAGCGACGATTCCGGCTCATTGTACCAGGGCTGCATTAGCCATTGCCACATCATCGCCTCCCGAGCCGACCGCTCACGGCAACGAGTTTCATGAGGTGACCGTCGTCCACCTGGTGGGTTGAGACAACCCTCTTGACATAGACCTTGTCGGCGCTGTCCTCTAACGTGAAGGCATCACCTATCTTGAGCGTGATAGACTTATCTGTGAGCTGCGATTGTGGAATCTGAAGGGTTGCGTCGAACTCAATAGACGCTCCGACCTTTTTCCTGACGGCGTCGCTCGGACTGTAGTCGATCAATGCCGTCAAGGCAACGCCCACTGTAGCGTATGCGTTGCTTTCGTCCACGGTTCCAGTGAGGGTGTCACGTTGACCCTCGGATAGCACAAAATACCGCACGGTTGCCTCGCCGGCGACCTCAGCCGCAAACTTTCCCAGGCGGCCCTTTAGAAAGGCGGACGGTTTCATGGACTTAGAGCCTCCACTCGTCTTTCGACACGGTCAACAACAACAACCAAGCGGTCAAGAGACCCTGTCATTTGAATCAAAGCCTCGGCGAGTCGTCGGTGAGCCTCAGCGTTCGCAATGTCCGACTCGGCTTGGTTCTTATTCAGAGCCTTCAAGTCGGTCAGATATTCTTTGAGCGGGTCCAGGGCACCTGCCATGACTGTTGTTGTAAGTGCGTGATCGGCGCTGGGATCATTACCGTTTACGTATGGCATTACGATCTGCAAAACCAAAACGACGGCTACAATTGCCAGACTGGTTTGCCCTACTGTGCCCTTGGTGATTATTTGTTGCATCGTCACACTGCCCTCATTCTGCGCATCCGAAACATGCTTATCAAGTTGTCAATCTTTTGGTCGTTGAACGATCCAGATGAGGTTTTCGGCTCGGCCAACTTGTAACGGTAATCTCTGAGAGATTCCTCGACGATCTTGTCCTGCCGTTGGGCGGACTCATCGCCGATCTGCTTCATATTCCATACCGCGATTCTCAGAGCGAGATCGCGGATACCGGGCGGAGTCGTTGTCCCGTCGGATTCCACAAAACCGAACGTGCCGGTCAGGCGCACGTTCCGTTCACCTTTCGGCCAGGTGCCGGTCAGATGCACAATCTTCGGGTTGTAACGTCCGTCTGGGAAAACCGGCATGACGACTTCATAAAGGTCGGTGTCGACTTCCGCCCACGTAGTGCCGGAAGCCGATACTGATCGTAGTTCGACCTTGGTGATAGACGATTCTGTGCAGGGCGGATACGGCAGAAACAGAATGTCGTGGCCACGGCCGTTGACCTGGACGACGTGCGCTGCTCTCGCTTCGAAGAAGCAGCTTGTCATCTGGTCGACAGCCGCGCAGGCGAGGGTGATGCGTTCCTCGACGTGCTCAGTAGAGTACGGCGGGTCCGCAACACCCTCGTTGCGCAGGTCTGCTACCGTTATGTAAGCCATAAAGCCTTACGTGGCATATCCTGTCGGACGCGGCAGGTGGTCCTGAGCTTCGGTACAACTCGTCGCACCGGTGCGGGCGATCGCCTGAGTACCGAGATGAATCCACACGGTATCGACCGGGAGGGTCGCTTCGATCTCGGCGTCAGTCGGACCTACCGCGTTGGCGTGAATGGCAATGGTGCCCTCAACGATCTTGATGGCGACGGCACCGCCAACGGGGTTCTTCCAGGCGATGAACGCATAGAACTTCGTCTGGCCGTCGTCGAGAATGTCCGCAGGCGTTTCCAGGGCAGCGTCAACCAGTCCGGTGACTGACAGCGCGGTTCCGTCTACGATTACCACGCCCGGCGTCAGATTGTAGGTGAACGTGCCGTTCCCGGTGCCGGTCAACTGCGCCGAGGGAGTTGTTGACGGCGCGAGAAAGACGCCGTGAGGCCAGTTTGCGAACAGATAACCTTCGATCGGTAGACCAGGGACGGCGCCCTGGCCCATCCGACCAACGCTATGAATACTCATCGTTTACTCCTTATTCCCGGCCGCTTGCTCGCAGGCGGTCAGAATTTTCTCAGCCGTGGCGTCGCCGATCTTGTCGATCATGCACAGAGCCTCAACCGGTTTTTCCTCATCGAGCACGTCAGCCACGAAATCGTAGTTATGCTTTTTGAGGTTGGCGACGAGCGCCTCGTCGGCTATGGCTCGTTTCTTTTCGTCCGCGATCTGAGTGTTAATGTTACCGACGATCACCTCGATCGCCGGCCCCTCATTGGTGCCGGACGGCCCCGTCGATCCCGGAGGCGGACCGATCTTTTGCACCGGACGCTTAAACGGAATGATTGCGCCCGTGCCGTCGACCGACTGTTCCTCGAACGATGGATTGCGGAATTGTTCGATGCGTGGATCATCCTCTCCCAAAACGACAGAGAACGGTTTGTTCACTTCGATACCGCGACCGCTATAGTGGTTCGCCAGTAGCGTGAATCGATACTGTTTCATTGCTGTACTCCACCTTCCTATGCCGAAACCCAACCGAGCGGCGGAGCGGCCACGCCGGTCAGCATCATGTACATCTCCCGAACGGCCACGATGACATCGAACTCGAGGAAGATGTCGATCTCTACCTGATCGAGCTTCGGATTCCACTCGCGGTAGAAAACCCATTCATCGTGCCAGACGATCGTGATACCTTTGGGATCACCCAAAACGATGCGCGTTTCGTCGTAGGGACGCACGGTGTAGTGGGCCGCATTAGTAGAGACGGTGGTTTGACCGAGCAGTCCGGCGGTGTTGATCCGGAGCGTGGTATCAAGGAAACCGATGCAGACTTCCGATACACCCGTGGCAATGCAGCTCAGCAGGAACTTACGCCCCACCCCGGCCGCCGCTGAAAGTGGATTAGTGGCGTTGACCAGAGTCGTCAGAATAGCCTGGATGTAGGTCGTTTCGTCCGTACACGAGGTCGGCGCGATCGCGGTCGGACCTTCGTTATCCGGCATCTGCGGAACCAGAACGGGTTTGATGCCTTGGGGCGCCAGGGTAGCCGTCGACCCGAAGGCCATGTCACCGAGACCGGTCTTGCGGGCTTTGAGCTGACGACGGTAGGCCGTGTCGATCCGGTCCGGGTACATCCACCGCATCTTCGACTTATCATTGCGCCAGTGCTGCGGCACGCGATCCCACAGGGCATCGAAGTTGTACTCATCGAAGGGCAGGCCGTTGCGATCGTAGACGTTGGCTCCGGCAGCAAGCTGGACATAGAGACCGTCAACGCCCTTGAGCATCCGCTGGCGCCGGTTCGCCGGGGCGGTTGCAAAAGCCGTATTGCCGTTAATGGTGATGTCAGCAGTGTTATTGCCGATCTGCGTAGTGAACATGTCGAGCAGCTTGTTCTCATGATCGCCGTCAACGTCCAGAGATGCTTCCTCGATATCCTCGCGAGAGATCACGATCTGAGCGTGATGCTTTTCGGTCTCGTAGGGCACGCTGGTGTTGGGCGGCGTGGTCGTCACGGAGCGAGGGTCCTGTTCACCGACGTGCTCCATGACTTCTTCCGTGAGACGATAGATCGGCACGGTTCCCTTACGGCGACGGCGCGTGAAGGACGATATGGCTCCCAGCCAATCGTTGTGCTTGCGGGTCAGGTCGATCATAGGCAGCACCTCATCACGCACCAGCACACCGTTGAAGTTCGTTGTGTCGAGATTGATGGAACCACCGGCGGCTTTGTGAATACCGGCTGCCCTCATCAATGCTTCATTCATAGTTAACATATCGATACCTTTCGTAGTAGACTTACCCTAACGGCAAGCCCTTCATTCGGTCGGTTTAGCGTCCGGCTGCGGCCCGAAAATCATGGTGCGTCCAACCTTCTGAATCTTGTCCTTATTGACCGCCTCACGCTGCTCCTTTGTGAGCGGCTCAGTGGGCAGGCCGGCATCATGTCCGTCCGGCTGGTCACCGGCGGGCTTGTCAGGCTGACCCTCCACCTTCTTGAGGCGCGTGTCTATGGCATCGATTTTGTCCGAGACAGGCTTGACGTTCTTCTCGAAGGCGGCGTCAAGGGTTTTCTCCAGCTCGGACGGTTTCCCATCGTCTTTGGCGGGCTTATCGCCCGGCTTCCCGTCGGCGTCACCTGCGGCGGCCCCTTCCTGGGCTTTCTTGAACTCTTCAAATTCGCCCAGCTTCGGCATCACCTTTTTGTCAATCGTCTCCGTTAGAGTCTCAAGACCCTTGCCGAGTGATTCCAGCGTGTGCGCCATTGTGTTATCTCCTTTGTTTATAGCCTGTTCGGCTTCGTTAATTCTGTCTATGATTCCCTGCAATCCCTCCAGGGCGGCGACGGCATCCGCGATCAGCTTTTTGTTTTTGGCGCTGATCTCTTTACCGGCTTTGGCGATTACCTTCGCCGCCTTCTGTATCGACAGTGCACCCAGCAACGATGCACGAAATTCGTCAATGCTGGCCCCGATAGCCTCCTGCTTGTTGCCGACCTCCGGATCACCGACGATCATCGAGATCGAGTAGGCAAGCTGATCCAGCTTTTTCCACAGCTCACTATTGACGCGATCCATGAGGTCCACTTCATCGAACGACATGGCGTCGCCTTCCCCTTTCATTACGAGGCTTTTGACTTTGGCAAAGGCCTTGTCCAGGATAGACTCGCCAGGTTCGTCGGCCGTATCCGCTTCGATAGGAGAACGTTGACCGACGCCACCAATCGAGAACCCGGTATACTCACCTTTCTGAACGGATTCCCAGGTGAGATCATCGCACTGCTCACCGAACCACCAGGCACCGTCAACGGCCACATCCTTATGGCCGTAAGCCTTCATGAGAGCGCCGTCCTTGTCGATGGCACATTCGATCGGATGGTTCATGTTATCGAAGTCGGTGTGCGATCCAGATATACCGGACGCTTTAGCGTCACCGAAAAAGCCGTTCTTCATGTATGAGATCATGGCCTTTTCGACTTCCTCTTTGGTGAGCACGTCACCTTGGAGGTCAGGCACGTCCGGGACCAGGACGTATCCATAAACGCGCTTCTTGACTTCATCCTTGTAGAAGCGTACCGTTTTCATGATAGCTTCTTGCCCGTCACCGATCGCGACATCTTTCATCACTACAAACGTCGCAGCCGGAACCGCCGGAAGACCGGCGTTCGC
The DNA here is from genome assembly GCA_030612965.1 of bacterium. Classification (GTDB taxonomy): domain Bacteria; phylum Zixibacteria; class MSB-5A5; order GN15; family FEB-12; genus JAJRTA01. The sequence goes on along the minus strand of JAUWMW010000001.1, from coordinate 48,473 downwards.
TATCTCAACGACGTTGCAGTTTGAAAGCTTGTTCTTGGCCACGGGCTTTCCGGTATGGTCATTCATTCGTGCACCTCATTAGCTCGGTCTAAAGGTTATGTTCACACACAGTCCGGAGATGCTGTTGGCCGTCCAATCGATACCGATCGTTACGGCCTGCGAAGCCAAAAGGCTCACACCCGGATTGGAATCTATGTGGGACCACCGATACTTGGCGGACCCCGGATTGATCTGATAAGACCACACACTATTCGCAGCAAAGGTAAGGGCGGACGCCCCGGCGGTGGCTCCGCGTAGAAGATGCACAGTGATGTCACCGGTGGCGTCCGCTCGCGCGGTGATCTCGATCTTTTCGATATCTCCGGCTACACCAGGGGCGAAGACCGGCAGCGTGTTCACCTCGTCCTGGTCGCCGGTGATGCCCCCGGAGATGAAAAAGGAAACCGTCTCGGCGGCGCTGTGCGAATGGTCTGCCTTGACATGATGGAAACTGGACAGTTGGACGCCGTCGACCTTGAGATCGTAATGGCCGGTAGCCAGAGTCGAGACCGAGAACCAGCCGTTGGCGTTCGTCGTGCCCGACCACACAAGGTTAGCCGTGCCGGCATCATAAATCTCAATGGTAGAGTCCGGTCGTATATGCAGAACGGTCGAGTCAGTGAAAAGTCTGAATCCGATACCTTCGTAGTCTGCTGACATTTCGTCTCCAGGTTATTGCTATCGCGGCCTTTGAAGAACCCATAAGAAACTCAACAGGTAGCTGTCAATAATTTTCCTACCTGCCAGGTGCGATTGTGAAGTCCTCCTTTATCGTTCAACCAGGTCGGTTCGACAGTTAAAGTGATACGGCGGCGCTATGACTCCCTGCTCCATAATCGCCTTGATCTTCTTGCTCTCAATATCTTCCACCTTCGGCCACGGTGCGATGGTCTTCACATCCTCCGGGTCCTCGGCGCCCATTAAGAGGTCACGCTGTGCGATTCCCATATCCAGCGGAATGATCTCGCCATTCATGCGTTTGCAGATCGCAGAGGTGCGTTCATCCATCACAGCCACGACTTCAAGCTCAGTGATCCCGACATCCTGCCAGGACTGGAGCTTACCGAACTGCCTGGTTCGGTTCATGCCGTTGGCGGCGAAGCCTCGCCAATAGTGCAGGGGTTGATTTCGCACGCCGGGATAGCCGTCAAAGAACCCTTTGAGTTCTTCACCGATAGCCTGGCGCCCAAGACCTTCTTTCATGGCGTCCGCGACGTGCGCCGAGAGAGCGTTCGACAGATGCTTGTTATAGTAACCCTTGACCCAATACATGTGATGGTCATATAGCCATTCAGTCGCTTTATCGTCGATGCTATCCCATAGAACCTCGAGGCCATGCGTCGATGCAACCGACTTCTTGGCCTTCTTGTACCACCGGGTCAAGATCGATGGCATTTTACCCGCGACCGGGTCCACAAATTCACCTTGCAGCGTCTTATCAATAAGCTGACTGATCGCTGCCAGCTCCCTCTTCGTGAATTTGCCTGACCCGGCCTCCAGTTTCGCCAAGGCGGCGGTGATAGCTTTTTCCTCGCCGACACCCCATTCAACATAGAACATCGAACGGAGGACGGATTCACCGGGGACGGCTTCACCTTCGGCCTTTGCGAGCCCGCATACCATACCGATAAGATTATCAAGCACGACCTTAGCAACAACCGCCTGGTCGTGGGTCATCACATCAGGATTGATGGACAACCCATGACCGGCAGTTTCGACAGCACCCGATTTGTCGACCTTCTTTTTGTTGCGGTTTTTCCACTGTGTATAGCAGATAGCCGCAGCCTTGTCCTGGCCGTACTCCTCGACGATAGATGAAATGCAGCGACTTACGAAAGCGCCTTTCTTTTCATCTTTGTTGGGTGACGGTATTGGCATTCATTCCTTTATCAAGCTGCGTCCGCCATGCGTTCAACGGCGCGAGGCAATACCCATCGCTGATCTCGCCACACCTGGCGCGTTGCGACTTGTTTAGCAGCCTCAACCCGCGCCGGATCAATGCTGGCGTCAACGATAGTCAACATCAATCCTTGGGTGCGAGAATAGAAATCGGTCAACAAACGGCGGATGGCAGTATTCGGGTCATCCGCTTTCGCTGCGCCCACAAGACTACCCTGATCGTTCTCAAAGTGTGACCAGATTTCCCATTCAATCAAACGCTGCAAAGCCTCGACACGTCGATCATTGTCGATCATCCCTGATAGAGTGAGAATCACACCATGCTTGATTGTTTCAAACATGTCGACCAGCACTTGCTCGGCGGCCTTCTCTTTTGTTTCTGTTTTCTCAGACATTGATTCATTCCTTCGTTAGACATTACAAAACTACACATCACAAGACATCACAGCATTGGCTACCTCCTTTCTTCTTTAACGCCTTACACGCTCTGACCTGTGACCTGCAACTTGTAGAACGTATCGGCGGCCGGATCACCGTCCTCAAGCAACGTTGCGAGCCATACACCCTGGCCGGTGCCGGGTGACAAGGCGCCGCCGTTCTGCACGTCCTTTTCGTCCGAGTCAAACGAACCGACGCCGGACGACGGTGCAACAAGACGGGTGTTCGATCCGTTAGTCCCGCTGTCGTCAAGAGTATCAGCCAGGGCAAATGTCACGTCAGCGTATGCGCCTTCATCGACTTCATCGATCTTGGCATTCGTCAAGGCCAGCGTCGCATGATCGTTATAGACGAACAGCTTTTCGTAATACGTCTTGTCGGCCCCACCGAGCGGATTGGCCGACGCATCAAAGTGTGCACGGACGACCTTGTCGATCTTCGTTGCCCCCGGCCCCTGGTCGGCAGGTTCCAGGACAACGCCGTTATAGATCGAGTATGTAGTCGTGCCATCCGGAGTTGTCTCCCAATCACGCACCTTGACCTTTTTGGTCGTGGCGTCATTGGACAATATCTCACGAATCTGATACTCCCCGGTTCCACCGTCCAGGATCAGAACATGGAACTGGTAGTCGTTGTCACCGGCCGAATCAGCGGCAGCCAAGGTGATCTCGTTGGCCGCTCCGGCTTGAGCCGTACCGGATGCGATTGCAGCCCCTGTCGGATAGATCGCAATGGCGCCCGTTGGCGTGCCACTCTCCAGGGTCACCTTCATGATACGTTCGAGGACTTGCGTTGAGGTGACTGCTGTTTGACCGTTCAAGTCCAGTTCGCTGCCGGTATCCTCTTTGACACCCGCAGCGTCACGGCCCCATACTTTGACCACGGGAACGGTGTCGCCAGCGTCTTCTGACACAGCCTTGATAGTGACGGCAGAGCCGAGGTCCAGCGAAGCGAATGTCATCTTTGTGCCTTTAGCGGCCGCACCGCCGTTACCGGTTGCGGTCACATCGTCCTCCAGCATCGCGGCTGAGCCGAGAAACCAGATATCCCAAGGTTCTACGGACATGGTTGTCCTCCTTTACGGTGCCACGTAATTCGTGACGTGTTGTTGGTTGATCACTTTAATCCAAAATTCTCTTTTGAATTCGATATTCTCCGTCGGTCCTGTCGCGGTGAACGTCACGACGGCGACATGCTTTTCATGCGGCATCCTTTCACCGACTGCGATAATCTGGTTGTCGTCGCCCGTCAAGAGATGACTGAAGATGCCGTTGGTGTCGATCGAGGACTTAACGTCAACGTCCTCGCGAGCGTTAATGACCAGCCCGGTGTCGTGGTTGTAGAGAGTCATGGTCGCCGTAACAATGTTGGCCACACTCACGGCCGTCGTGCCATCATAGTCTTTGATCTCAAAGTGTAGTAGGCAGGAATTGCCCTGGGGTACGTCGCCTGAGACTTCAATCGGAATCGGCATTTATACACCTCCTAAGTTTTCAGAGTCCATAGCGTCAATGATCTTTGCGAGGGCGTTGGCGGCGGCGGCCGTCCGGGCCGTTGCGCTTTCCGCCTCGGATAGTTTAGCCATCGCTTCACGCACGCCGGGTAACTGTGCGGCCGCACCGACGATACCGGGGATGCGTGCCTCGGCCCACGCAACCGTGAACATAGTGATGGCGAAGCCGAGCCAATCGATCGGAAGCTGACCGCTGGCCACCAGGCTAAAGCCATACTCGATCGGTATCTGTGTGCGCGTCGTAAGACCTTTACCCCATTCGATGTCCGCGACCATGATCATCGGTGTCATGTAGCCACGGTTTTCAAAAGAGATGCGTCCGTAGGCGCCGACGGTGCCGAGCCAATCAGCCAGATATTGCGCAATGACCCGCGTACCTTGGCCCCACTCTATCGAGACTTGGCCTACGATAGCAGAGGTCGACGCTCCCCAGTCGATAAGAACCTGGCCGTGTATGATCTCCAAGCCTTTCACGTATTCGATGCCGGCCCGCTGATTTGCAACCAGAGATGAGCGCCAACTTATAGGGAGCTGGCCAAAGGTAGTCATGACCGTAGCGCCAAGCCATTCCATCGGCATGATGCCATCGGTGAGCAACTTTACACCATACTCCAAGGATGCTTGAATCTCACCCTGAGCGAGACGTCCGTAATCAAAATTGACCTGACCGATCCGTTCCAGGCGAGCAAGGTATTCAATACTGACTTGGTGGATCACCTTGGCGAGCTGGTCGACGGCGATAGGTATCTTACCAGAAGTAGATAGTCCGGACATGATGTCGATCGGAGTGATGGCATTGATCAAGGATCGTTGTCCGTAGTCAAAATGAACCACGCCGGACGTGTCAACTTTGAGTGTCCACTCGATCGGGAACGCCCCAGGCACGGTCACAACCTGGCCGCCGGTGAATTCAATAACCGTCTGTTGGACCGTCTTGCGTCCTGTGAGCCATTCGGTAGGCGTTTGAAGCTGCATCGTGCCTCCCTCGCCGTACTCAAAGGCGGTCCGCAGTTCCAGCGGGACCATCGTGCCCGTCCATTCAATGCCCGCCCTGGCCTGTGTTGTCGTCCATGCAGACCACCCGGCGATGAGCTGCTGCACGATCTGCATGGCAGTCATCCAATTTATCGCTGCTTTACCCTGAGACTGTAAGCCCCGGCCCCACTCTAACAACGTCGATGCCTTAACGGCAACACCCTCACCGGCTTCGATCAGCGCCGCTTGTGGAGCTTCGAGCAGCGCCAGGTTCGACCACACGAGTTTCTGATCCGTCTTGAAAGCACCAACGAACTCCAGGCGTAAAACAATGTCGTCTGAGAATCCACCGCGTGACTCAATCATGGCTGGGGCGGTGATAGAGACGCCACCACCCCATTCGACAGGGAAAAGGCCTTCGGCGCTCACAGCTACGCCACCCTGCCATTCGACCGGTGTGATCACGTCGGTGAGTAACGCACCCAGGTTCTCAATGGCGAGCTGACCATGAGATGCGATGGCTCTGCCGCTATCAAAAACAATCTGCGGCGTCATCGGCTGTGCAATCTTGGACCATTCAACGAGTGCCTGCGAGACCATCTGAGCCGATCCCAGGAAAGCGATCGGCAAGATAGCACGACCATCTAAACCCTGACCATGACCGAAAGGCACCAATCCCCTGACTTGCGTTCTTAGCCCGTGTTCTATGTTTGCAAGACGGCGCAACTTCAGCATGGCCAGGTGATCAATGACAAAAACGCCAGCGGCAGAGAACGAGCCGACATAAGCCAGGCAGACTTGTTGCTGCCCGGCCAACCCTTTACCGAACTCGACAAGACCCTGCCCGTGGGTAATCATGCTACTAAGGAACTCGGCCGGGACGGCCAGCTCGGTATCTATCCGATGCAACGATTCAATGACCACAGCACCTTGCACCGCCGCTTGTCCGGCGTAGTCGATAATGAACTGACCGTCGGCGTCGATCGATGTGTTGTATTCCAGGGCCGTGAGCACATTCGTATTGATCAATCCTCCGTAGTCGAGACAGACCTGTCCTACCGTAGACAGGCCTGCCACATGGCCGATGGCCGTCTGCATGATGGCGGCAGGTTGACCTGCGTACTCAAGGGGAGCAACCACACGGTCGACCAGACCGCGAAGACCCTCAAGTATACACTGAGCGTGTGTGTCCAAGAGCCGACCCGCTTCTATCACCACTCGGCCATTCGGCGTAATCTGTGCGAGGCTTTCAATCATAGTAGCGTGACGCATCTCCACCCCTCCGGTATGTGCCATCCGTACCGGTAAGGGGTTGCGCCTGTAGGCCGCGTTGATGTTGGCATCCATGAAAAACTGAATCTGGCCGGAGCCTTGCAGCGTAGCATCCATACGGAACCCGCGCCACTCCTCGTCTCCTATGACGATGATCGGATCACGGTCTTCCGTCCATATCTTGATCTGCGTTATCCGAACGTCCGTCTTGGTTGGTTCGTCTGTTACCGAGCAGGCATAGCAATCAACCTTGACTGACTTCGGACCAAGATCCAAATCGGTAAAGGAATAGGTATGAGAACCCTGCCATGCGCTCCCGGAATTGATTCCGGTGTGCACATGAGTCCCATCGTCTACGGTATCGCTGCTGTCATAGGGCGAGGTGCCACCGATCCAGCAATGGGTATCGATCGTAAAATCGTTTTCAAAAGTCTGCGTGTTCCGCACGTCGACAGTAACATCGACCCGCGTGATCCGAGACTTTTGCCAGGGCGTTGAAGGGATATTATGATAAGAGTCCGCTGTTTCTTTCGTTGCCGTATGATTACTGCTGTAAACACCCATCGCCTTATCGAATCCCGTCGTGGTGGTATAATCCTCAGTGGCATATGGTCGCTTGCTCCACCGGATCAGGTCAAAGTAGGATTCGCCGGCGCTGCCGATCCTGATCTGATCGACAACTGTAATACAAGAGACTTCTTCGCATATCCTTGTGCCATTCACCCAGGCAGAACAACCTTTTGACGTTACAAGAATAGCGAAGTTGTTCATATTGGCCCGGTCGGCATAGCCCGCCGTCGTCACATCGTGCCAGGATCCATCGTAATAAGCCGGGCGGTTCGTTCCTTGATTGACGCCAACCCTAAACTCCGTTGTGCCGTCCCGCGCCGCGATATAGCTGTAGTTCAGGGACGCTTGCAACCAGATACCGGCCTCGATGAAGACATCAGCTACGTTGACGCCAATGATCGTGTAAGCCTCGAATGCATGCGTGAGGGATTTTATAGCATGATTGCCAGCATAAACTTTGTTGCGATGATTGGTCAATGATGAATAGACGGAAGCCGTGCCCGATACGAGCGTCCAGTCGGCATGAGTCCCAATACTATCCCCCTCTGCCATTTCCTCGAAGTTCCAGAAACCCTGCCAGACATCCGCAGGTGCACCCTGCACATCGTTATCAGCGTTGCGATTGCCATATTCCAGGTAATAGTCGGAGGCGCCGGCTATTTTGCCTGCGGTGATAGCCTCTTGTGCTTTGAAAGATATCCGAGACTTATTGAGATTCCAATATGTTGCAACCCTATCGATCTCCGTCGCCCCATGCAGAATGCGAACGTCAAGACCGGTCGGCAACATCAGACCGAAGCGTTCGTTGCTGTAGTAGAAAACGTCGTGCCCGGAGGTCCAGATCGCTTGAAAAACATCGCCGGTAAGATGATGAGGATGGTTCATCATCGGCACCCCGATCATGCTATTACGGCTGCGCTCCTGTATCTGCCAGGTAACTCCGTTATCGCTGGATGTCAATTCGTGCAGTTCGGCCGCACCCAGATTCTCATCAGTCGAACGCATGAACGTGAAGCGCATAAAGACGCTCCAAATCTGCACTTCGTTGGTGCTTTCGCACTGTACGCCGAACCGCAATCCGGCAATATCACCAGAGGCCCAAGCCGCAGCCGTGAAGGGGTTCGTTGTCCATTCTTTCGTGTATCGGGTTATCGCCGAAGTCGAAATCGTCTGAGCTGTTGCAAGGTCAGATGATGTGCCGTCGTCAAGGTAGAGCTTTATGCTCGACGCGCTGCCGGTCGACTTAGCGAAGGCAACAACCTCGACGCTGAATATCTTATTGATATCATCCGCGTTACTGGTGCCGTGCGTGAAGCTGGCCTTGCTACCCACCGCCGACATCTTGAGCCAGGTCGCCTGATCGATCCGACTGAAGCCATCGTCAATCATGGCATAGTTGTCCGTGCCGCTCGCGAGCGTGACACCAACATCATCATCATCACCAGTAGCCAGTTGTCGCCATTGTGTTTTTGAAGCCACCGGCATAATAGCATGGATCACCCCGTCCTTATCCAGTCCAATGGCAACGCTCGACCTGCGCACCCGCAACTTGGTATTGACCTGGTCGCTGATGCAGTAGATGACCCAAGCGGATCCCGACCACCGCGCACACATCAGGTTCGTCTGGTGCGCCCACAGATTCGTTCCCTGATTGAACTTCTGTTCCCAGAACACAACCGGATCACCGTTCTTGTCGATCACAAGCGTCTCGGTAAAGACCTTTGATAACTCGCTGGCCGAGGTGGTGATAGCCTCCGCGAGAGTATAATCTATCGGCGCCTGCGCGCCCGTTGTCTTTGTGCGACCGGCAAGAGTACCATCGGCCCAACGCCAGATGTTCAAGCCGACGTCAAGACTTGAGCCATCGGTTTCGTCATAGTCGCAGTAGGCGTACCAAATACCTTTCTCGACATCACCGGCGTGGTTGTGAGTCCACGAAATATGCAATCGCTGTTCTTTGCGGTCGAACCGCACGCCGTACATATAAACTCGATAGTGGCTTGCGCTGGTATCATCAATCATGGTGTGCACGGCACTCCAGCTCACGCCAGAATTGTCCGAATACACGAAGATGTATCTGTACGACGTCCCTGACCGACAGAAACAATAAAGACGTCCCGCATCATTGCCGCTGGCAATGTGGAACGGGATAGCATAGGTTCCGGTGAAACCACTAATCGTCATATAGGCGTCCGCCCCGGTGTCGGCACGAACCCACATCGCGGCGTCGGTATGGTCGGTCGAGAGCGATCCGCTCTCATTGGGATATTTGCTGCGTCGATATCTGTAAGAGCCACCATGCGCACCGTAGAAGCAATGCAGGTATCCATCCGGCGTCACATCTAAGGTTGGAAAGAAGTGGGTGTCATACGTGCTCCCGGAAGTGTCGATATAATGGGATGTTCCCTGCTCTCCGGTGATCGCATTGAGCGTCACGATCCGAATGCCCAGTTTCGCATCCACAGATTCCAGCTTGGAAAGATATGCGATATGTGTGCGCCCGGCATGGCGAGCGATAGAGAATCCGCCGCTCGCCTGAATAGCTTCGTCAAAACAACCGTCAGACGCCAGAATGATTCGCTTGCCGGTCTCGAAATCAAAGGACAACAATTCTCCCGATGCTATCCCGTCATGGTCTGCGTTCACGGTCAACTTACGCCGAACGGGATATTCCGCGTCTTCCCAATCCCGATTGACGCCCGCGAACGTGTTGGTCCCGGTCGACCAGGTGGGGGTGCGACCGCTTTGATAAAGCTGGATCCGCCAATAGTAGGTCACGTCCGACTGTAAGGAAGTGCCACCATAGGCAATCTCGGTGCAACGCTGCCCATCTGTGCAGGTCGGTGACAAAGTCTGCTCCCCGCTCTGCCACTTGGGCGAGGCGAAGTCACTGTTGTCATCCACCTCGATTTTGTACCGGTCTGCGGTGCCGCTGTCGCCCTCTGCTTGGTAGAGTGCGGTGAAAATGGGCGTGTCGCCAACGCCGGTCGGGTTCGTTTGCCGATCACATTCCAGGGAGGTCGGAGCTTCATCGGTGGCCGCCGCCGAATAATCCACCTGAACATAAATCTGTGTAATATAACCTTCGGCAAGCTTACCGAGTGTTTTCATCCCCCTGAAATAAACGGTAACCGAATTGATTGTTACATCACCCTCGCCCCAGGCGCTTAGCGTGAAACTGTCATACACATCGACAGTCGCATCACCGATGATCCCCACCTCAAGTGATGCCAAATCAGTATAGGTCCAAGAACCTCCGCCAGGCTTTGCTATCACTTCACTATGTGTTGTCCAGGTATTATTAACTAATGCTGTTAATGTTCCCAGTCCATTCGTGCTGCTTAATCTTAAAAACGGAGTAACATTGGCAACAGCCGGATGAGCTATAACTGTAACTGCATCATCAGGAGATGCTTCATCGACTTGAAGATAATGGTTGCCCCCAGATGGATTTAGCCACTCTGTTAAATAACCATCCCCGTCCGGTCTTAATATAGCGGTAGCCATCAATACTCCCAGTGCCTAACAATGTCAGCGTGGGGCGTGAACCGTTCGTCGATCGTCATAATATCACCCTCGATTATGTTGACCCCCTTCAGTCCGGCGAAGTAAGGTCCGACGATCTTGATTATTCGAGCGTCCTTTTCTACTACGTCAATACAGGAGAACTCCTTAATGTAGGAAAACATCAGACCGATCCCCAGCCCGCCGACCAGAATGTCCCCGCTGAAATCGTCAAACGCCTTACGGTAGCTTTCCCGCATCACCGGATGATCGTTCATTACCGCAGACCTCTCCCCGTCAATCATTTCCACAAGCTCCCAAAAATACGTATCGTCCTTGATCCTGATTCTCTCTGCTCTTGTAAACTGAAAGAGATCACCGCCCTTGTGCAGAACTTTCTCTAATATGATATTCCCCTCTTGCTGGGGTCTATATTCGACTAAGTCTTTATACTCTCGCTCTTCCACCATGATCTTACTGTCCATTGTAGTTTTCCGGCTCCATCAGTAAGGTGTTACCCGTAGGTCTGCGAGTGATCGTTGCCATCTATTTGCCAGCCTCCGGCAATAACAATTCAACCGCACCGGTAGCGGCATCGACAGCAATGAGATTGCGAGCCTTGCCGGTAGACCATCCAATGACAAAGCGGAGGCGTTCAAGTTGCGTGCCGTTTTTCAATAGGATGCGGCGTCGGTAGACGGGATCCATTCCTTCCGGGATGAGAGCATAGTGCTCCGCCAGCTCAGATTGTTGTGGCACGAGAGTTATCTTGACCATGCGACCGTACTTGCGGACGAAGTCCACCATCTTGATATCCTCATCCGCCTGCCGAACAACCCGCCCATCGGCAAAGGTCAGTTCGTACTGGTATATCTTGGCCCACGAATCGGTCATGTTCTAAGCCTCATCATACTCGATGTAAAAAGGCAACGTGGCCATCTCGCCGCGCTGCGCCTCGTCCTCGACCTTCAACTGACACACGATATAATCGGTGTACTCACCAACAGCATCGATAACGTCGTCACCTGGGACGACACCAATAGCCAAATGGCTGCCCGGGTCAGGCCCGTTGTAATTCGTGTGCTGAACGGTGGTGGCCACAGTGGAGACGTTGTCGGTCGGTGTTGCTCCCGTGGCCGTCGTGGCAACCATGATAGTCAGTTTGTTACCCGGCGTGTCCATATAGTCCGGCTGCTCTGATGGTCCCCAGTATTTGAAGTTGTCACAGTCGTTGTTTGGGGCCGTGATGCACTTCAGCCGCAGATAGACCTCATAGCTTTGGTTGGGGCTGGATGCCGCGTCGGGCACACCTACCCTGTGGGCGCCGGTATCTGTACTGTGCTCATCGCTATTCAAGAAGCATGGATTCTTGACGCTGTCGGTCTCGGTGGCCGCGTTGGCGCCGGTGCACTTGTACGCGGTAAAAGCCGCTGTCGCCATATTATAACTCCTGTCCGGTTGTCATGCTGTCGCCGCCTTTGAAAAGAGGGTGCCGCCTAAACGATATCTGGCGGTTTCACAATGTTCTTCGTCCAATTCTATCCCGATGAACGGTCGCCCAACATTCTGAGCGGCCAACAAAGTTGAACCACTACCAGCGAAAGGGTCGAGGACGATCCCGCCAGTCGGTGTTGCTGTTAGCTTACAGAGACACTCCATCAGCTTCAGCGGCTTGACTGTCGGGTGTGTGTTCTTGTGACCTTCGGGCAGACCGGCATTGCGTTCAGACGAGGACGCTTTGGCGCAATAGAAGAAGCGAGACGCGCCGCCAGTATCGGAGAATCCGCGATGTCCCGGCTCCACGCCAAACAAACCCTTGGCTTTGATGTTAGGCCCATGAGGGGCCGCCTTACGTTCTCCGCTCTGTTCATCCAGCAACCGCACCGGACAATCTTCTGAGCACTCCCAAGCGGCGACGGTCTCCGTGCCGTCAGGACTCGAATAAGCCGTGGTCACAATACTTGGTGCCTGTCCATATACCTTTGACTTTTTGCCACTGCCTTGTCCGATTGAGGACTGTGACGATGAACCTTTAACCTTTTTCGTCCCGACTTCCCGGCACTCCGGCGTATGCGATAGCACAAGGTTCGCGGGCCAACGGCCTTGAGGTTGTTGGAATGGTTGTCTTTCTTTCCCCGGGGCAAACAGACCTAATGCTGCACCCGTTCGAGAGTCGCCCGCCATTGCAGATCGGCGCACAGGCCCGCCACCAGCCAACGACTCTCCTGTCGCTATCCGCCCTCCGTCTATGTTGAACCCAGCCACGCCGTGTTCTAAGGCGTTAGCTGCAAACGTGCCGTCCAGCGATTTCATAGCAACGATGATCGGCTCCCATGCGGGCTTGAGACCAGTGCCGTAGCCGTCCCATTCTTTGGCGGCGTCGGTAGAGGGAGCGGTCAGCGAAACAAAGTCTTGCGCTTCTCCGCCATCCATCGTTTGTTTATTGCCGAGGGTCGTGGCCGGATTAGGATGCTCCTTTATTACCTCCCGCTTCGCACCCGCCTTCTTGTCGATAGCCTTTGAAATATCCAGCGACTTCGGAAACCCAGATCCATATAGCCACATCATGCAGTCCCGAATCTCCCAGCCAGCATCTTCGATAGCCACCATCAGGCGGTGGTGAGTCCTCGTGCCTCCGAACGCCAGAAGCATCGTGCCCGGCTTGGCGACTCGCAATGCTTCAGACCAAAACGGTACACCCGGAACGCCATGATCCCACTCTTTGCCCATGAACTTCAGACCATAAGGTGGGTCGGTGATGATCGTATCGATGCATTCATCCGGCATGGTTCGCATGACTTGGAGGCAATCACCTTGTATGACTTGGCCGATGGAATCACTGAACCCCATTATCCGGCCTTCCTTTCTTCCAGTCGTTTCTCTAATTGATGTCTGAGGTCAACCAGCTTTTCAACCAAGCCCTCCTGTTGCTCCGGTGTGGTTTTGGCACTAGGCGGGAGGGGAGCAGGTTCATTGATCGCCGCTTGCAGCTCTGACAGAAGCGTCTGGAATAGAGCCTCCGGAATATCCTCAGTCGGTTCGTTCAACATCATCTGGACAATCTTCTGAACCTGCCCGACAGGAATCATCTCCTTGACGCCGGAGATAGCTTCGAGCATGGCAGCGTAGTCGGACGTTTTACCCCCGAGGAAATTGAATTCCCAATACTTGATTTCCATGTCCGCCATGATGGTCGTCTGGATAACATATTCAATGGGCGTGCGCTCCGGACGGAAGACCTGTTCTTCAGCGGATCGCACCGCCTCAATCACAGTAGCACGATTGTAGTCTTCAGACATACCGAGCAATACGGGAGGTAACCGGTAATCACCGCGGATAGACTTGGCCACGGCCTCCCGGTACAGAAGGAAACGAGCATCCTCTTTGATAAACTGTGTGAGCGGTTGCACTTCGATCTTGACCGGACTGACCTTTTCACCTTCAAACGAACCGACCTCAGCGGGTACGGCCTCCAGGATGAGCACCCGCTCAAAGCTGTCCAGGCCTTTGATCTCTTTGTCAAAGAAGTCTCCGAGCTTGTCCACGGTCTCGCCGGTGAGCGATCCGCCCGATACTGTAACAATGAGCGGCGGAATCGACTTGTTCTGGAAGAACAGATAGTTGACCGTGTCGGCGTCGTGAGCACCCAGGATACCCATCATATTCGGCATCCATCGGGGCAGCGGATAGGTAGTGCGGACCGCCTCTTGCTCGAAGATGATCACTTCGTTAGCAGCGTCCGCCCTTGAATTGGCCGCCAGGGGCTTGCCTGTTGACTTTGAGATCGGACGCGGATCACCCCATTCCTTGAAGTACATTTTCTTACCGTTCACCCGTTGAACGAAGCGCCGAAAGCGGTCGGTTCGTGGGATGTCGACATATTCACCGCCCTCACCGAGCACGCGCTGCGTGAACTCAGTCCACTCCGCATCCTTGGGCGTCCATCGCACGGTGTGTGCTGGTAGTCGCAAAAGTGTGGCGATCTCACCGGCGCGGTTGCGCACCACCTCCACATAACCCATGCCGCAGTTCTCTTGATCCTTGAACACCGTCCGCATGAGCGTCACAAACGATTCCTTGCGGTTGGCGTAGTTGAACAACTGCATGAGACGCATATACTCGGTGTCTGCTTCCGGTGGCAACTTCTTTTCGCTGTCTTCCTCAGTGTCAGCCGTCCAGCGTGCCCGGACGAGGTCGATCCCGAAGCCTACGATGTTCGACGTGTAAACAGCGATACACTGCGACAGCGGCGCCGAGTATTCGCACATCTGCGCCAATGTCTCCAGCGGATACGGCGGAGCCAATATCCTGTTGCCGGTATAGTCCGTCCTGAACGGGTCCAGGATGTTAGACTGCGTCGACGTGGTCAACGGACCACTCGCCTTGCCCACCGACACCATGTGGACACTCATCGCACCGTCCGGCGTCTGGACGATCCTATCCTTCGACAGGCGCTTCTTCGCCGACCGTTGCTTCTGTAGTTTGTTCTTCTTCGACATTGTTACCTATCCTTTGTCGTGTTCTCTTTCTGACCAGGGCCTTGCCTCGCAGGAACCGCAGGATGGCAAAGCAGGTGATCCAAAGAGCCATAACCATATCATCGTGAATGTCCGCACCGAAAGCGTGCAGCTCTTGAATGAGATCGTCCGTTCGACGCTTATCCTCATCTGTTTGGTAGGGCAGACGGAACTTGAGATTTTCAAACAGCATACCCATGTGGCCAACACCTTCGTAGGCGTCGTGCTTGTTCAGTCCCGTGATGTGTGGAATGATTGGCAGGTCCGTTTCCTCTATGATCATATCAATGTGCAAGATACCGAAAGCGTTCGACTCCACGGCCATCCTGAGCGGTGAGACCCGGCGACAGAACGCTTTGATCGCCTTCTGGACCTTCGAGGGCGAGAGGCCGCGTTCATGATGCACGGCCAACAGGTCGCGAGTGCCATCACGCCGGACACCTATGGCATACATGCACATATAGTCGGAGTCCTTGCGCTCGGCATCCTGCTTCGTGGTGACGATAGCCGGATCGCATCCGGCAATGATGGCCAGGTATTGTCGACGGATGCGCGGCGTGATCCGTCCGTCGATATAAGACAACGATTCGTCCGTGCACTGCTTCAGGTTCTTCATAGGGAACATGGCCGTTTCTTCATCGACCGGGTTGTTCTGAATCTCACGCTCCCATAAGGGCGTGCCCATGATCAGCTTTTGCTCCAGGCACCACTCGATCGGGCGCACCTCGGGCCAGAGCACGACACCACGATCGGCGCCGTCGATCACCACGCGCTCAAATCGTTCAAAGCCGTCCTCATCGATCCACGGTTCCTCCAGCTTTTCAACATGCCACTTAGCGGGCATTCGGAGGACGCCCTGCTGCACTATCGCCTGCCAGCCGGGCGCCTTCAGAAGAAAACCGTAGATGTCGTTAAAGTTCTTGCGCGTACCGATAGCGAACGTCTGGCCCGACGGTTCCAACAGCGGGAAATAGGTGCCCTGGATTTCCGCCTTGCACTTGGCGATCTGTTCGGGTGTGGTCACCGAAGCCTGATCGATCACGTCGTCCAGGATAAGAACGTCACAGCGGTTACCGGTTACCGCACCGAACAAACCGACCGCCGTGAAGGTCGGGTCCTTCATCGCTTTGGATCGAACAACTTGCCAAGTCGCTTGCTGCCAGATGCGTGACTCTTTGTGATGATAGAAGGCGCCGTAGTCGGCGATCAACTTCTGGTTCGTCTCCAGCTCGCCACGAATCAGCATAGAATTACGTCGCGCCAGCTCCAATGACTTTGTGACCATCAGAATGCGAATGTTCCGATTGCAACAGATCAGCCACAGAGGGAGAATCTTTGAGACCACTTCTGTCTTGCCGTGGTTTCGAGGTCCCAGGATGACGATCCGCTTTGAACGCAACAGCATCCGGACCCAAAACTCCTGATGCCACGGGAGATAGACGCCGAGATAATGCCAGGCAAAGTATACGATACTGTGACGTGCGATCAATCGCCTGGTAGCTGCGCACAACTCGGCGATGATAAACAGCATCTCCAGGTATTTAGTCAGTAAGGGTCGTGTGATCTTCGCCATCGTCCGGTTGTCTTTCCCGGTCAAGCCGGTGTCCCTTTTCTACGATCAATTTACCGAGGGCCTCCAAACCTTTCGGCCCGATGAGCGTCAACTCACCGAGGACGCTCCTGACTACCTCCTGCGGCACCGTCGACGTCGCCTCATCCGGAGGCGTCGGGAATTTGTCGCGCAACTCATCTTCATATCTCATCAGCCGGACGACATCGGAGATCGTGGCATCCGCTTTCAGAACCAGCACCTTGCGCTGACCTCCGGGTGCGTCTTTGTCCGGGATGTATTGTTCTTCGTACAGTGCACGCACGGCACTGCCCGCCATTCGTTCGATAAGATGCGCCTTCTCAACATGCCGCTCGACCAGGGCGTCGTCGACTTTCCGTTCTCGACGTTCGAGCATCTTTAGATAGCGAGATTCCCAGCCATGCCGCTTGGCATATTGTGAGATCGACGTGCGACGGCGCTTGACCTGTCGCGCCAGTCCAGCGAACCCTTCTTTGCCACGATAGGTATCTGCCCATAGTTTGTATAATTTCTCACCTTCATCGTCGGAGATGCGATTGCCCCAGGTGTTCTTGTTCGTAGCGGCTTTCCTAATCCGCTTCTTTTTCGGTTTCTTCTTAGGCATTGTGGTCATCTCTTGCCGCGTGTTCTTGTAGCTTTGCGACCCGTGAATTCCTCCCATCGGCGAACGGTGATGTCAACGTGTAACGGCTCCAGTTCGATGCTATAGCATCTGCGCTGTACTTGCTCACACGCCATGAGGGTTGATCCGGTCCCGAGAAAAGGATCAAGCACGATCTCATAGATGTTGGTGTAGTGGAGAATGAACTCTAAGGGTAGGCTTGTCGGCTTGCCTTGACGAAAGCCTGACTTTTCAGACTGCGGGCGCAATCTCGCAATCGAAAGAATAGTATGAAAGGCATCTTGTAAGTTATTCATCTTCCGCTTACCAAACTTAGCAATGATATTGTGTCGTTGCATGGGACGTGTGCCGCTCACCATCGTCGGTGTTCGCCAATCCCAAACAAAAAAATGATTGAATTTCTCGCGATCATTTATGGCAAGCAGTATTTGCTGTGCATCCGATGCCATCCAAAACGATACTGCTGCCCGCTCTTTGATGTTGTCGTGAGCTTTCAACAGCGGCCCCTCTTTCATGTCGTAAGGAGGATCGGTGAAAACCATGTGCGGCTTGTCACCGTTCAATAACCTGGTCATGTTGGTCTTTTTCGTGCAGTCACCGACCAGGATGCGATGGCCGCCCAGGGTCCACAAGTCACCGAGTTTTGCAATCAGCTTCCTCGGCGGCTTTGGAATGATATCAAGGTCCGCCTTTTTAGCCGCTTGGATATCAATGTCCTGAGTACGGATCGTCGGTATCATGTCGATATCGAATCCCATCTGCTTCGGGAGCCATCCGGCGCTTTCGAGCTTGTCCATGATGTCGCCGAACTCGTTCGACAACCAAGTTGACCTGGTAGCGATCTGATTGTCCGCAAGCATGTACGCCAGAAACGTGGCCTCGTTTTCGAAGCGCACCTTAATCGCGGGAAAGACTTTGTCGCCTCGGGCCTTGGCCGCCTTGAACCGAGCATGACCAGCGCAAATGGTTCCATCCTCACGTAGGACGATGGGATTCAGACTACCGAAGATATTCAGCGAATCGACCAGGAAGTCGAGCGTGTCCTCATGGTTGCGTGGGTTCCCTTTGTACGGCTTCATCCGCCTGAGTGGATAGGCGGGGTGCATGGATAGTAGCTTGGCCTTCGGTGGTTCTGTTCTGGCTCGGCCGGATTTCTTTGGCATCGGTTGCTCCTTGCTTTTACGTCTGCCACCCGACCGGCATCAGATCGGCGCTGTCGTCTACTTCATCCGTAGTAAGTGCAAGGGGTTCTTGTCAATAATTAAAGCTGATGGGCTCGCAGTTAGTGAAGACCGGCTTTGAGGTCGTGACCGGCATAAATTCAGGCTGTTTTAGGCCCGTGGGCAACCGTAGTAGCACGACAAAGCCCTCCCCGGTGTGATTTTTACCAGGGAGGGCGAGATCGTCGCTTAGGAGCCGATTATGGCGAAAGCCGGAAGTGGCCCAAGGCGTAACCGATACCCAGAGCGATCAGGGCAACCAAGACACTCAGGATCAATCCAGCGACCAAGCGTCTCATCTACTACCGCCTTGAGTGTAATCGGTTTCCGTCATCTCATCTACAAAAGTTGCTCGGTTATCGCCGATACTTACGAGCCTTCGGTCGCTGGTCCCAGCCAGACGCTTCGCGCAATGTATTATGAAGTTGAACGTATTGTCATCAATCTCAGAACCTACCACTAAATGCATGGTGTTATCGGAAACATCATCGGTCATCGCCAATCTTCCTACAGCATTCCCATCAAACCAAAACGGAACGCCAGCATTTATATTGTCAGACCTGAGGCCACAACGCGCGATAATTAGCTTACTCATATTACTGTCCATTCGCCGATGGACCACAGTTCTTCATCAGTTACGGCCATCTTCATCGGTTACTCGCTTTCATACTTAAGGCCACGTGATCCTCAAGGACCATCCGTGCCCACGCCGAGAGCGTCCGGCTATCCTTGGCGGCAGCCGCTTTCAGCTTCTTGAGGGTTGCCGGTGACACGCTCACCTTGAACTGTGCAGTCAGGTTAGACTTCTTGTTGGTTTTCTTAGATGTTTTCACTCTGAGTCCTTTCACCAAAATGTTCAATTGCGGTTTTGACCCGCTCATAGAATTCATCGCGCTCGTTCAGTACCATTGCATCCTCCTAAAACAGTCCAAGGTCAGTTTGATGTTGGGCGTCCATGGCCGGCAGGTTATGGACCTGTAAACCGGAAGGCATCCGGCTAATGTCATGGATCAAGGTTCCTTCGTTGTCGATAGTCTTGACCCATAATAACATGGACATTTCCTGAGTTTGCCTCGCCACGTTCCAGACGTGCCTCATGTCGATACGTCTGCGCCGTTGACCGGTTTCGACACCTACGATGATCCAACTCATGAGAGCCGGGTCGACTCCCGTTAATCGAACGTCACCAAGGATCGGTTCAATAATGGCACCCCGGACCTGAGCCGCCGAGAACTTCTGAATCCATCTATAGCGTTCCTCCCATCGTGCCTGGTCTTCGGTCGTTCCCAGAAACCACAGATTCGGCAGGTGTGGCAATTGATGTCGTCGTGCAAACTCAACCGCACGCTGTGGACGTTTTGTGGTCACGATAAAGATGTGTTTTTGATTGGCTGTCATCATGGTCCACGTCCGCTTGATGAACTCCGTGGGCACATCCTCATGGAACAGGTCGTTCCAGATGGCGTATACGATACCTTTCCGCTTACGCACCGGACGATCCAGGGCGCTTTCCATGATCCGGATCTTACCGTTGAACTTCCCGTGACTATTGGTCAATCCCTCATATCGGGCGATGACCTTCGGGTTGCCCCTCTGTTGTGCCCGGAGGTGAGTCTGTGCTTGTCCCCAACAATGCAGACAGCCGGGAGAGGTAGGCGTGCACCCTTCAATAAGAGTAAGCCCTTCTTGCCAGAACTTCCCGAAGTCCATGCGTTCTCGTGAAATCATTTACTCGACTCCTTTCAGATGCCGCATTCACAGCGCATGGTTATATTGAGAGAGTCTAAAGTTTTTGCCATACAATAGACCAAACATCTGTTGTGGCCGAGTTGAATTGTCAGGGTGTCGATGACTCCCAACAGGCTATCGACCGACATTTTCTCCGGTTCTGGCTGTGGCTCAGTGGGTGTTGTGCAGCCCACGATGAGGACGGCCACAAATGTCAATAGAATGATTGTGAGCTTCATGGTTAATTGTGTCATCGTTTCAATCCTCTGGTATTGTGTCCTTTTTGGCGTTCTACTTCTTTTCCTACTTCGATCAACATATCTTGATAATCGGCCCACCAATGGGCGCACTGCTTTTTGTCTGAGTGATTGTAACAGCTACGATTAGCCCTTACCTCTACGGTTCGGCAACCGAGAGGACGCTCATTCGGTCGTAAGGCACAACCCTCAGACGTTAAATGTTGACAGCGGCCACCCCAGGACGGATCAAAAATGAGATTAGAATCACCAGCGACCGGCCGCAGATAGTAGATATTTGAAGATCCATCATACCAATCAATTGCGGCCCGTCCTTCTCTGAGCATCTTGGCAATAGCCTTGCGCTTTGGCCCTTTGATATCTTTTGGGTGGTATGTTCCCGGCATATCCTTACAACATTTCCCTTGGCATTCAGTGCAGCACTCAGTTGATGGATATACCTTTATGCCATGCCGTTCGATTGTTCAATCCTCCAGCATCGCACCGGCCTCGATCTCCGAGAGCGCGGCGCGTAGGTTGTTGTTATGTCGTTTCATCAATTTCCGGTAAGCCGTGATCGGCCTACCGTCGAGGTTCTCTTTGCGAGCAATGAACTTGGCACGTCGGGCAAACGGAATCGTCAAGCCGTCCGACTTCAGGTTCAGGCATAGACACCTGGAAGCGAACGGCGCTGCGTCCGCCTGTCCATTGAACAAGTCCTCGCCTTCATTCGTAGTCGTGAAGATCACCACTACGTTCGGCCTTAGTTGTTCTAGGACGTTCAGAAAGATTTCGATCATTACCTTGTTGAGTCCGTGAGCCTCATTCACGATCAAGGCGTGGCCTCCGGCAAACATCCAGTCGTGCATAATGGCCGTCAGGCCAGCTGGTGACATCTCACGTCCGACCACTTCCGTGATCCGCCCGAAGTGGTCACCGATATCGGCATCCGTTGCTCCAGACTTGGCAATAATGTGAGCCAAGGTGGTCTTGCCGGTCCCGGAGTCACCGGATAACCAAAAGGCCCGGGCACCCCAGCCTCGGCTTAGTACGGTCGTAATCTTCCGGATGGCCGACTCCTGACCGACAACATCCTTGAACGTGGCTGGCCGCCACTTTTCGTCCAGGCGTTGCACGATCGTGACCATCGGCATAGCCTTCGGCTCTGATCGTTTACGTGTCCGCCTGGCCGGCTTGGGCGCCGTCGACCTTCCACGCCGATGCCAGTAACAGAACTTTCGACCTGCCTGGGCCGGAGTCATACATGGCTTGCCATCGGCGGTGGTTGCTTTGCATAGTGGACTCACACCGCACCTCCGGCATGGCGTTCCTCTACAACTTCTTCTGTATAGTGATCATGGGCAGTCCGGTCATGATCTACAAAGCTCAGACCTTTGAAATCACAAAGATGTCTGAGGTCGACCAATAGGTCCGTTATGGCGTAGTCGATTGAGTAGTCTTCATCGGCGTGACTCAATACCGTTTCCTCTGCTCGTTTGGCTCGGCTTCTATTGTCCGTAACTGGCTCCCGAGCAATCCTCTTCAGCATTGGCCGGACCTTGGCCCGCCGTTCCGCAGCGGCCTCCTTTTGGGCCGCCATCAGTTTTCTCTTCCGTCTCATGATTCTCTCCTGATTGTGGGGCTTTGCAATCCCCGGTTAAAGTTTCAACTCTATGTCCTTCAGTCGTTTTCATACTATAAATATCGGCAATTGGCCAAACCTTGTCAAGTGAATTCGTGACCTTTTTCGCACTTTTTTTGCACTGTAAAGGCCCCAGTGTGAACCACTTACAAATAGCCCGGCCCTCGCTGCCCCGATTTTCTTACGTTACAGCTAATAAAAAAGCGGCAACCCGGACAGTAATCACTGATGACTCGGTAGATGCGTGGACGGCGGACGACCCCCACTGGGTGAGTAAATAGCGATTGGCCGAGTCGACGGAATCCTCTGGCCCTACCCATTGTAAGGTTGTGCCGGCGCCGTTGTCAAACCAATCGCACGTTGTCATATCAGTTTGGCCTTTCGTTGTTCATCAGTGTCCATTCAAGAACCAAGTCGTCCTGGGGTGGACCCTCTGGGTGAACGACCGTTATGAAAGGCAGCCCCGATTCTCCGAACTTAATGACCATCAGAGAGGTCACGTAATTGTTCAACGCATCGATACCACCGTACTCAAAGAGCCGCTTGGCCGCCAGTTCAGGGATGACTATTTTGCCGGACGTATCCATTCACCCACCGACCCGCCGTAAGGCCAAGGCGTTGGGCGCACCGGACGCCAACCAGGCCGGCGGATCGTGGTCGACGTTCATCAGCGCGATGCGATTCCGGATACGTTCCAGCGCCCCCCTGAAAGCATCTGGACTGTCGCGCCAGGTGCCGCACTTGTCCATGTCCTCTATCCGGATAGCCTCTACCGGCCTCCGACGATTTACTCGCTTGCCCCTGTACTTACGAAACGGACGCCGCCAGGACTCATCACCGAACCACAAATGGTTCAGCCGGTAGCCAAGCAGCTTCTTGGCCGTCGGGCGGTGGTCGTGATCACACTTCGCACGCACTGTCCAAGCATACAGGATGTCCCCGTCGCCATGAATGAACGCGCAGACGGCCCAACAGAAGCCTTTGGCGTCTTTCATGTAGGCGTAGGTCGGTTCGGGTCTGGTGTTATTCATGACCGAAGAGGCCTCCTTCCGTTTCATTTTGTTGTATAGTTGTCGGGCAGCCTTGTAATCTCCCCGAACGCCGATAACTGGTTTGCGCTTCATACTAAGGTCCCTACGCACCAGGCACCACCTTGCGTCGGAACCAGCCGGCGACCAAGGTGAACGTCGTTTCAATAGGGTGCTCCACAAACTCAGCCCTGCGTACCTTGGCCGCAGCCCGCCGTGCAGCCTTGACCCTGGCCATGCGAACCTCGTACAGGTTCCAGTCGGCCAATGGATAGATTATGTGTGCATTGCCCCATCTGTCCTTTGAGACCTCCATAGAACGACGGGTCAATTCGTTATCCGTACCAACGACGGTCATTTTTTTATCAAGGCAGTCGTGACAGAAGATCATATCGGTCACGTCGGCGCTTGTCTTTTCCTGATTTGCCACCCGCCACTTCCTTGACCCGCACTTCGGGCACTGGTGCTTCTGCCCAAACCCCTCGCGCATCATGGCCATCTTAGCCCCGTAGCCCCTGACCCCATCTCGTCCGACTGCCAGTTGATCTCGCCGTTCGGTTTGTATGCGGGGCCATAGTCAGGTTCTGTCGGTACGGTGAACAGTGGCTTCGGCGGGTGGTCCGCCAAGTGCTGTCTGACGCGGAGCTTGTAAAACTTCCACGCCGCATATCTGGCATCTTGCCGCCTTTGCTACCGCGTCCTCACCGGAGATAACACCCTTGGTCTCCCTTACCCATTTATTGCGGACGTGAATCAGAAGAGTGAAGGCTTCGTCGTAAGCGTCATCGCCGGTGAAGCTCATCTTCGTTGAATCCATCAGGTCGTCCGCCGCCGGAATGATATGATCATTTACCCGATCAACGTGCCGCTGGATCGTGGCGACGTGACTGGCGCGTTCCTCATCGTTCTCAGGTAGGTCAACCCACAAGACCAGCTTGCGCTCCGCCTCATAAAAGGCCCACAGATGGTGGCGGATCGTTTTTGTTAGATTGTCCATCAGAGTCACTGTAGTGTCTCGTTGCATGGTGTGCTCCCATCATTGTTTCAGCACCCGACCGGGTCCGCGCAGCCTAGTCGTGATTGCATGGTTATCGAAATCAATCAGTGCCTGTAGGTTCGTGAACTTAATCAGACGCGGATGAGCCAACAGGCGGTAGCGTCCTTCTCTCAACGATTCGGCGACTGCCCATCCTGCCGACGGACGATCACCGAGACCGGCCTTGATACAATCGCGTAGTTTCCACATGTACTGCGCGGCGTGTTCATCCAAGTCTTTAGTGTCGACCCATCCATCACCGTCCTCGCCGCATCGTTCGAGAGCAAGGATCGCCAACATCTTGAACGGCACGGCCGAGAGATAGACGGCGCACCCGCCGATCATCACTAAGTAGCGAGAACCGTCCTTGCGTCCATCGATCTCGAGTTTCACCCTCAGTTCTTTCATTCATGCCTCCTATCCATAAAGAGCTTCATTGCCAAGCGCAACAGTTTGTGCGCAGACATCCTTGTCTATAGCACGACCCCACTCTAAAGGGTCGGGTCGTTGTATTAAATCAATAATCGTGATGAGCACGCCAGGCGGGTTTGCCTGTGACGCCCACAACATGCCATCCGGCGACGCCGCCCAGATCACTTGGTCATCATCGTAGAAGGCGACGCCTTCCGGATACGGGCCAGGGACGACACCGCGCTTGATGTCCGGCGTCCGCTTCAGCATGTTCGGGATACCGTACCGATAGTTGTCTAAGTCGGGGGTACACGTTGGGTATGGTAGCTGCGACGACTTCGGTTTCTGCACAAAGAACAGACAGCCGATCGCCACCGGATGATTTCGTTCGAACGGCTGGCGCTCGTGCTCACGCATCCAGATGAGCACGTTTTCACGGACGTGCTCGAACCATCGCATCTTGTAGCCACGATCATGCCGTTGCGTGGACTTCTCGCCGGTCCACGGGTCGGTGACGGTGCGTGTCCGGAAGTCTTTTTTGAGTGGGATAGGCACTATCTTGCCCTTCCTTTCCTTATAGCCGGTCTGCACCTTCGGCCAGGGTCGGGCCGTGCCATACACGCGGATAACCATGTCACCAGATCGTCGACTCACTCAGACCTCCCGAGAACTAAGTGTTTTATGTAAGGCGACCAACCGGTCGAGGTTCGCCACTGTGAGTTGTGGAGGTTTGTCCTCACGTGTAACGGGGTAGTCCTCCGGCAGGTTTTCGTAAATGCTCTCACGGTAGCGAACGAACGGCTCCAAAGCTTCTATGATTGCATTAAGCTCTAACAGATTCATCTATCTATCTTCCTTTTCCGCCGCCCCCAAGGCAGTAAGACCTTCCAGATGGCATGCATGATTCCAATTGCTAAGATCAGCACACCGAAGCCGACGCCGATGTGCGAAACACCGACATACTGCGCAATAAACGTCGGACCGAGAACGAGGCTAGCACCGTACAGACACCAATGTTCCAGATTGACGCCGAGATAGACCCCATCATGCCAGATATTCGAGATCAAATTCTGGATGCTACCCACAACGACGAAGATACAAACAGATCCCTTCCAGCCCAGCCCTGTCCAGGCGAACAGTCCAATCAGGCCAGCCACCAACCACATTGTGCTGAAAAGGATAGTCCAGTGCCGACATTGACGCTTCTTCTTCTCATTGAACTCTTTCTCCAAGGCGGCCGCCCTCGCTGCGGCCTCCTTTGTTGTTTGTGCAAGCTCCACCGCACAGCACTCAGATTCTTCTTGGGGCCGGTCCAGATTGAACGGGAACATGCTGCCATAGGAGGTGCTATTGATTGACAGGTCCATATCTTCACCACGCATCTGTCGTGCATCTATCACGGCGAGCACCTTACGCATAGCCTCAAACAACTCCGGAGTGATCCGGAGACCGTTGCAGTGACGTTTGAGTACATCGTCACGGGTGATAATGAGCACCCGGACATCCCCAGACATCTCACCCGAGCCAGCGCGACGAATCTCGAAGCCATCTAAGGACGCACGATAGATGACAGTACATGGCACGCGGGGATCGTTAAGGTCCATCGGTTCCGCCTTTGGTTAGGGACGGCACCACATCCGGCTTGCTGTATTCAGCCTGGGCCATCAATATCTTGATGCCACGCTGTTCAAGGGTCTCTTGCAGCTTGCCTTCCTGGAGGTCCTTCATGGTGTGCATGTGAATGGCCAGCGTTTCGTCGATCGTCAGCTCCTTACCGTCCTCGTTGACGCCGTTGGTTGTCACATCTAACGATAACGAGATTGATGGACCGTCTTCATATCGATGAACCTCAAAGGCAAAGCTGGTGTGAATCTGTAGCAGTTTGATCATATTCTATTTCCTTTCTCCGGCGTCGTCGGGGTGTCCACCAT
Organism: bacterium; assembly: GCA_030612965.1. Lineage (GTDB taxonomy): Bacteria > Zixibacteria > MSB-5A5 > GN15 > FEB-12 > JAJRTA01. Next base: position 22,301 of record JAUWMW010000001.1, on the reverse strand, counting down.
TATTTCTTATATGTCGTTGAAGTGACCAATATCGGGTAACACCCTTCTCTAACAGAGACCGGATCTGACTATCATTTAATTTCTTAGCATTTTTCCGCCGTCGACGCCGAATCTGAGTGATTTTATAATCCGATAGCCAACCTGGAGAATACAGATACTTAGATGGCTTGCGCTTTTCAATATACATCAATCCAGCATAGGGTGGCAATTCATCAACAACGATAACCCCACGCGGGCAAACATAGAAAAACTCAGAAGGACCATCTTCGCGGTACTTGCCGGCTAAACAATCATGCTTTATTACTTTTTTCCGATCTGCAAGAAAGTCTGAATGTGTTAACTTTATCTCGTACTCTGTCGCATAGAAACTGCGACTCAAATAGATCAAGTCAGATTCCCACCGCCAAAGATATATATTGGGGACCACTATCGGAAAAGGGGCGGTTCTTACTCTCCAATCGTATAGTGCATTTTGAATGTCCCGCTCCGTCATTCTCTTATTTCCTTTCCGCCTTGTCGGCGCCCGGCCAACAGAGGTGGTTTTTCGCCAGCACGTTGATAAGTTGCCGGGCAGCATGTGCATCGGCGAAAGCAGTATGTGCGTCCGTGAGTTCTATCCCGAAATGCTCGCACAGCGTGCCGAGCTTATAGTCGGGCAGATTCAGCGCACCCGCCATGATCAACCAGTTCACAAAGGCACCACTATCGATTGTCCGGTAGTCAAACCAGGACCCATAGAAGATGCCCTTCTTTTCCTTGTCTGCCTTGCGCCAGAGTGCCTTCAGGAAGTTCACGTCGAAGCCGACATGATGACCGGCGGGACTCAGCTTGTCGTTCTTGTCGAGCTTCTTTACGAATCGTCCGAGCCATTTCTCGATTGATTGCCATTGAGCGACCGGGTCGGGATAGGCAAGAATGTCCGCACGGTCAAGCCCATTTTTTTCTAAGGCTTCCTTGTTGATCTTGTCCTGCGCGAATGGACGCATCCGCCAGACTTTCTCACCCACTTGGTCGCCATGATCGACAACGATCATCGCGACCTCGATGAGGGCGTGTTCACTTGGGTCGGTCCCTGTGGTCTCGCAGTCCATGTAACAAATCTTCCCGTTCGCCATCTGTGCTCCCTTCGTTTACAGTTGTACCACATTCGAGTTCTCCACGGTGACACCTGATATCTGTGAAACCACCGTGTGCTCAACTATGCGACCCTCGGCAGCTCGCAACTCACATTCCAAATCGACGTACCGCTCTTTGCGACCACGCACCTTCAGGAAAGACGGTTTACCAAAAACACCGACAGCACCGGACACCGTCACATTGAGACGCCCGCCGATCTTACCTTCCATCTCTGATGGTGTGTCGCCATCCACCGCAGCGCGAATCAAATCATAGCCGATTACCCGGTCAAGGTGAGTATCCACCCAGAGACGGATCAGGTTGCGACCGACGCCGGTCCAAGGCACCTTAATTGGAGCCGCCGGGTTCAAAACAATTCCTCTTGACTTAACTCTTGCCTTGCCAACTGACAGTACTCCTCATTGAGATCACACGTCAAATAATCTCTGCCGAGTTCCTTGGCTCGTTTGGCTGTCGTGCCCTTACCACCAAAGGGATCGAGAACGATCTGGGGGACCGGATCACCGCCGCACTCACAGTCAGGACGCCAGCCGAGAGTTGAACCTGGGCTATAGGTATCCCACACTTTTTGTCCGACCTTTCCACCACTGTTTCCTGTAATGTCATCGTCTATATGTGGTTGCCAACCTTTACCGGTCGTTCCGCCAGTTGGCTTACTCACCACCCGCACCCAGGGCTTGCCGCACTCCGGACATTGACCCTTCTCGGATGTCCCAGCCAGAATACACGGTTCCACCAACTTTGTCGGGAAGGTAGCAAAGTGAGCATGGGAACATTTCTCTGATTGTATGACCCAGACGTTCCGCAAGTTACGAGTACCGCTCTCCACACGCTCCGCATCAGAAGCTTTACCCCCCTGATGAACGGCTGTTTTCCCCGTGTTAAATGTCGATCCTGCCGCACCTTTGACCGACGACTCCTTAACCGCTATGTAATCGTAATAATACCGTCTACTCTTACTCAACAAATAGACCATTTCATAAGCCGATGATGGGCGGTCCTCTGCTGAATCGGGCATGATAGAACCAACGTAGGAATCACAGAAAGATAGACCCTTCGCCCAGACGATTGCGGAACGTATCCACCATCCATCGGCTTGCAACGCCAGAATCATGCGATAAGGTATTAGACATAGGTCTTTTGGCTTTAATCCAAACGCCGCCAAGGTTGACTTATTGCCTCGATTCAACGGGTATGCACCCGCGGCCTTGCGTTCTCTGCCGATACTGTTTTCACCACCACCGGGATTATGACAAGTACCTTTACCCGATGCGGACGAATCGCTTATATTTAACCAAACAGTCCCGTCGTCTCGCAGCACCCTTCGAACCTCAGCGAATATCTCAACCATCTTGGCTACGTACTCTTCGGGTGTGGACTCAAGACCAAGCTGACCAAGAACACCATAATCTCTCAGTCCCCAATACGGCGGGCTGGTGATGCAGGTCTGCACTACCCCGTCCGGAATCCCCGAAAGATAATCCAGCACGTCCGCACAAACGACTTGGTTGATTTGCTCCGGCCAGTTCATGCCCGCCTCCTGCTTTCACGGTTCAACACCACCGTTGTCATAAACTCCGGATCACAGATGCGATCAACTATCCGCTCCCAACCGGGCCATTTTCTAATGTAGTCAGGAGACTCCCTCTTGGCGGCACGGTTGGTTGTGATGAACGTCGGAAGGTTCTCACGCCATCGCCAGTCAAAGTAGTCTTCCTGGAGCGATAGGTTCCATCCGGAGCGGTCATCGTGTGCTACACCAAGGTCGTCGATCAAGACAATTCGCTTTTCTAAATCATCAGGGAAGCCCCGCACAATCTCACCTCGATCTTCGGCTTTGAAGTGAGCGCGAAGTTTCTGCACCAGCTCGCTATGGGTCACTGATGTAATTCTCAAACCGAGATGTTGGTAGGTATACTCTAAAATTCTAAAGTCTGGATCGATACTCAACGCTTGCCAATCTTTCCAGGATTCGGATGTCACCCTTTTGATGACCCGCCGTAAATGATCGATTACGATCAAAGCTATTACAGACGTTTTACCGGATCCTACTGGTCCCAAAATCAAGAGGCCGTGAGGATTGTTCGTGGAAAGGCTGTCACCTGCCGCCCGGGCTTCTTTGCGTACCAACAAGGGCACATTCTCCCAGGTGACCAGATGGTGACGCTTCGCCACAAACTGACCGACGGCGTAATTAAACAGCGACTTTTCCAGATTCTCCATACTGATCTCCACTTGAAATATCCTGAGGCATCGAGCTTGCTCGGTATTGCTCAAAGTTCGTCGGATTATAGAGTGTCTTCGGTCTCATAAAATCAGTCATAGGCACGCCATCGGAACTCTTCCGGCCCTGCCACTTTGCCCACTGAACTCGGTGCACATGTTTGAAATCGTCCACGGTTGCGCCGTCGATGACCATTCGATCGCGTATTAGCTTTATCGTGGATCCCACTCTTTTGAACTTGTGCTGTGAGTCTGTCCGTCCAGTGACCTCATTCAGATCATCAATGACAGCGACGATAACCGCCATCGGTGGTGTTTTCTTGTCGTGGTTGGAAGTTGTTTTCATAGCACAACTCGCCCTTTCCTCCTCAACTTGAGTTGTGCTTTTCATAGTACAACTCGCCTCTCTGTATTTAGGAGACGGAAAGGAGACGGAAAGGGAAGGAGACGGGGCACTGCCCTTTGTTACAGATAGGGGTGCGGGCGCAGGTCGAGTTGTACCTTTCTGTGCGCCCGCAGGCTTAATTGGGGGTGCGGGCGCAGGTCGAGTTGTGATTTTGTGCTCACGCCAGCCTGGCATAACGCGGTCCGCATAAGTTTGGCTGTGATTTTTGACCAGGGCGGCGTAGCGGGCGGCCGCCTTCCGACGTTCAGCACCGGACGACCAACCCTGATGCTCTTCCCAATCGTGAACTTGGTAGGTGCCGTGCATATCGTGCAAATCAAGCCAGCGTTCATCGACTAGAGTATTGATGAACTGATCCGGATCGCCGCTGTAGTCGGCTGCGATCGCTATTGAGATGTTGTCCATGTAGGTGAGGACGCCGTCGGGCCGGTTCAACCGGCAGAAGCACCAGAGCTGCAGGAGCCGCTGTGGGGCGTCCTCACCGATGATTCGGCAAAGGCGTTGTGTTTTCGGATGGCGTAGAAAGCCAGTCTTGACTCTAATATCAAGGTCGTCGGTCATTGTCACCGTCCCTGGCGTAGCAGGCCCCGAGATGAGGGCGGGATGCAGCCGGGCACAGAGTCGCCCGATGGCCTTCCATTGGCCTTCCATTGGCCTTCCGATGGCCGCCCGCCCCGATCTACAGGGTTAATTGCCGTGGTTGCATTTTGGGTTCTCTGTTTTACGTTGCTGCATGAGACCATAATATACTACCCGATTGCGGCGCGCAAGCAAAAAATATCACTTCTTGGATGTTTTTGCCGTCGCCTGCTTGTCTGCTCCTTCCTCGCCGGGCTGGGGCGCTGGTTTTGTTGTTTTTGCGGGCGGCTTCGGCCTGGTCACGATCTTGACATCGACCGGCGTCTTAGTCTGCGCCAGGTTGAATAACGTCGATTGCAGTTCGAAGCCGTTCGTGCCGCCGCACGGAAATACAACCGTGATCATCATGTCCTTCCTTGACTTCACCGGCTTGTCGACTTTGATCTTAGCATCAGCCAGAACGGCGGTGCTCTCAAAGTCCAGACTTGCCTGTCCCTGATTGCGCATCCAGTGCACGAACGACCGGTACTTTTCAACGAACGGCCGTAGCTTGACGCCGTAGGGCGCTTTCAGCTTCAACCCGACGGCGATCTTATCACCGAGCGCGGTCTCAACGGTTTCGGATCCGTTGTATTCCTCAAGTTCCTTCATAGTGGCTGTACTCCTTTGATTGGCCTATAGGCCGGTTTCAATCTTCAGGCTGTAACCGGAAGGTCATTGCCTGCTAACGGTCCTTTTTACAGAAAACACGATCATCTTTTTGCCGTCAATGGTTTCAATGGTGGCGGGGATATGATATTGGCATGTTGCTATATGGTACTTCTTTAGTAGGCCACGACCAGACATCCCAATGGCCTGTCGACTCCCTCCCGTTGGGCGGTACAGCTTTAAGACGGAATACTCAGGCTTCTCCAGCAGAGGAGATACAGCAACACTCGATGTGGATTCATCAAAATAAAGACTAACAAAGGCGGCCCCGGGACACACCTCGTGAAATAAATTTTGGGAGATTCTTATCATCCCGCAGGCAGCAATAGTCACGCACCCATCAAGTGCCTGACGGTTTTGATCTCGTTTGTGGTCAAACCTTACAAAGGCCATCACTCCACCCTTTCCGGTTCGGTTGACTTCTGAGCACTATCCATTGTTAAGTTGTCAATGCGGTGCTCTATCCAGTATTCATAACAGCGCGGGCACTTCTTTCGCTGTTCAATGGTTCGTGATGCCTCCTGTAGCTGTTCAACGTCTACGCCGTTACGGGGGGCGCATGCAACTTGAATCTCACCAAAGTTATCGGTACGAACGCCGAGGGGCAACAAGTGGAAATGATTGCCAAGACGCTCAGGATAGTTAGGATCCTCACTGACATCAAACCGCGCCCACAACTCGGCCTCCTTAGACATTCAAGACCTCCTGAACAGTTGATGGTTTTGGTTCCGGATCGTCCGTGGGGAAGAACCCGTGAGGCACGGCACCCTCCGCCACAACCTCAGCTCCGAGGTAGCGCGTGAAATTGTTCGGCACCTTGTAACCTTGGATCTCCGGACCATGCTGCATCTCTCGCTTATAGCGGATGACATAGACAATCGCCTGGGCTGAATACCGCGAGAACCGTACATCCCGGTTGTAGTACCGACGCGCAGCAATGAAGACAGCTTCGGCTTTGAACAGACGGTAGATCTCCTTGCCGTGATCGGTCAAGCGCCACTCGCGATAGTCTTCTTTATGGGCGTCACTTTTTCTTGGCATCCACCAGAACCTCGAAGACGTGAGCGATAGTACAGCCGCCATCGAGGTGCGCGGCGCCTCGATAGACAAGCTCTCGGCAAGTGTAACCTGGGATGTCGCCATCATCGACTTTAACTTCACGGCCAGTACCCACAATAAGAAAGCGATGCACTCGCACAGTAGGCGTCCTGGTCACACTGTCAGTATTCACCTTCGCCCACACGCATACCCTGTTATTCTGTTCACGCACATGAAGGACGATGGCATCGCTAGGCATCTCGACTTCGGTGATGTCTTTGTTCTCATCCAAGATATACTTGTAAATAGTGATCATGAGGCCTCCTGTTCGGTTGACAGGGTTCCGCCGTCCACGGCCAGCTTGTCGTCCGGCGTGGCTTCGGCGATGAAGTATTCGATGTCGTCTTGTTCCATCTCGGCCTCGAACTTTTTGCGGAGCTTACCTACGATCGCTTCAAAGCCGTCGACACACACAAATTTAGCCTGGCCGCACAGTGCACGAGCGAGACTCGTGGAGAAGATGATCCGCTCAGCTTCGGACAATTGATCCAGAGGCGTCTCACCGACCATGATGCCGTCCGGGGTAACCTTCAGGCCCGCGATCGGTATGTCGGCCTTCTCGATCAACCTCTGCGGCAGGTCATCGTTGAGCTTGTCGTGCAGCCAATCCAGGCTGCGGTGCTCGGTCTCTCTGACTGTAAGGTCTGTCCGCTTGCGTTCGATGGCTTCCAGCGTGGCCGCGTGGCTCAAGTGTTCGCGATGGTCTAACACCTCCTGCTTGATAGCGTCAACGTCCGGTGCCTCGAACGCATCGATCTCGGCAGTGAGTTCTATCCCCCTTTCAGTGTTCTTCTGTAGCTTTCCGTTGAGGCGTTCGATCTCGGCCGTTATGTTGGCGTATCCCTCACGCAGCATGCTTCGTTCGTCCTGCTTGGCAAGGTTTTCAGACGTGATCCGCTGTGCGTCCTCAAGGTTTGCCATAGCGGCGTCCAGGTTAAAACCGTCCCATCGTTTCGGATCGACACCTTCCGGCAAATCTGCGGTGTCCTGCTCAATTGACTTCTTCAACCTGGTCACGTCCTGATTCGTCAGGTGGCGTAGATCGTAGACGTGTTTTTGCAATCCGGACAGGATCGTCAAACCGTGATCGTCGTAGTCGATGCGGCTAAGGTCGATGGATACCTTACTCTCACCCACAACATCCTCAAGCATCTTGGGCGAGAGCTTCACCGGGAGAGCCTTCAGGATCATGGCCCGCTGCTGTGGGGGTTTGGCCAGGAAAAACTCGATCGGGTTCAGCCCGAGACCGCCAAGTAAACTCTCCAGGAAGGCCACGGGCTTTTTCTGAGGTGCACCATCGACACGCACCTTTACTTGGTTTGTGGTTCCCGTGATCGTGCGGTGGATAGCAATACGATTGTCCAGCTCCACCATGATCTCCGACGTGTCTTCGCCGGTTTTGATCAATGTGGGCTTGACACCGGACGATTTCAAACTCTCTTTGATGGCCAGCAAGATCGATGACTTACCGACGCCGTTCTCGCCCGTGACGCGCACGATCTTTCCGATCTTAGTGAGCTTCACAAAGGCCAAGCCGAGAAAGTTATGAATCTGTAGTTTCGTTATGCGCATTTGGGTTCTCCCTCAGTATGGTAGTTGTTCTTGCTTCGATGTCTCCTTCTTGTCGGCGACCAGGCCTTCGAGCCGGGCGATGAGTCGCGCCAGGTGCCCCTTGTTGTTGGCCGATGATGTCACGTCGCCGTCCTTCAGGATACCTTCTTTGACCATATCCTGCTTGAATGGCGTGTTGTCACCGTCCCCCTCGAATTGGTCCTCTATGACTCCGGCGTCCATCGCACGCTGCATAGCCTCCAGGGCCTCAACCTGGAGATGGTCTTTTTTCATAGCCATCAATTCCTTCAGGCGGTTTGCTGGCCCCTCCGGTTCCGCTTGCGGCGGTGGCTGTTGCGGCTCGGACTCTGTTGCCTTCGGTTGTTCCGGCTCGGCCGTAGGCTCCGGTTCCTCTTCGGGTGCTGCCTTGTCCTCCGGAGATGATGCATCCTCCGGTGGCTTCTGCTCTTCACCGTTGGCCTTGGCGGCCACGGTGCTCTGCAGGTCCGGCTTGCCCTTTGGTTCCTTACCTGGCTTCGGTTCGTCGTCCACCGGCTTGCCGGGGAATACGGTATCGACGCTTGCCATGCCGTCCTTCAATGTCTGAAGGTTCGTCCGAAGCATGAAGATATCGTGTTTAGACCAATCCGCCATCTTAAGATCTACGGTGTCCTCCATCTTTTCGATCGAGACGCCGAACTTCTTCAGAGCGTCGGCGATCATCTCGCGGACCTTCTGAATGCCGTCCTTCTCGATCGCAGCGTCAACCCTATTCAAGGCCCCATCCTTTGCGGCTGTGATCATGTCATCCCGTAACCATATCGGCATAGCGTGAAGGGTCACGTTGCGCTCCGCCTTACTGATACCGGTCTGGAACTCGATGTCGGCTGCACGGTCCGGATCCTTAGCACGCATCTTTGCCGTGTTACCGGTCTGCTTGGCCTTGCGGAATGGCCGGGCAATAGATACGCCCGCCTCCAGGTCAATGAATACGGCCTTGATCTCCCAAGCGTCGACGCGATCTATCACATGGCTGATGTCCACCACGCAGTTGCCGTAGTTGCGAGCCAAGATCATCGCAGACTGAATAGAGAGACCTTCGATATGCTTCTTCGCGCCCTTGTCGCGCACGTCCCAGGAATAGAGACATAGTTCACCGGCCAGACTTGCCTCAGCCAAGACCTTCTCGGCGACAAGTTTCATGTTGCGTGGCATCTCTACCCTGACGGCGGTAAAGTATTCCGTCCGCACTTGTTGCAAGGCATGACCTTGCGTGACGATCTCACCTGCCGTCGCTCCCAGATTGTCCGGCTGTGGCTCCTTGATATTTTCGTTCTTTGATTGGCTTCCCATCGGTCAGTCCTTTCCTATCCTCATTAATTGTAATGGCCACCAAAACATCGCAACGAACCACTCCAATCCGGCGCTCTGCCAAAATGAAATTGCCGGAGCATTGAAAAGATCAACGGCCACAGCATTCCAAATCAATTGGTTGGCCCAGGTAACCAAAGGTACGATGACCAACAGGATGATTCCTTTTGCTTCTGGACGTATGTATCCCATTATTACTCCTTCCATGTGGGCCGGAACTGCCGTCCGCCCGGTGTGGTTGTTGTGTGCTGTTCGATCAAGGACTTGGGAGCGTTCAACGCTTCAGCAACCTTCTGGTAGGCCACCTTTTTCCGGTCCTTGGTTTTCTTGTGAGAGATGCGAAAGCCCGGACCTTCGAGATAGGTCGCCCTCTGCATCTTGTCCATGATCATATTACGCGCTTCCAGCTCGACGGCTTCGGCAGCCTCCTTGTCCGCACGCGCCTGGTGCAGCCTTTTGACCCACTCGATCAAATAGCTATCGGCCTTCATCGTCTCGCCGGTATCGTCCGGATACAGCGCGGCCAGAAAGTCCTTGCTGGCTTTCGTGCCGTCGATATCCGGAGGCCGACGTTCCACGACGCGGGGCCAGAAGTTGTCGGCCACCTTTATCATGTCTTTGATCAACTTGTCATTACGTTCGATCTCGAACACGCGCCAATCCTGTCCGGAGATGAGCACCGGCATGAACGCACGATCCAGATCATGACAGAGCATACCTTGCTGTACCTGGAGATTATACGCGGGCGGCACGTCGTCCGATCCGGAGTGCCCGAAGTAAAGCCTGCCCCATGGCCCGGACGTCTTAGCTTCGAGCAGGGCGAACACCTCGCCGTTCTCATCCAGAATCAGCCCGTCGGCGTGATAGATGATGTGAGGATGCCCCTCGAGGCGTACCATGTCGACGCCCACCTGGACCTTGCAATTATATTGAGTGCAAAACTCCTGGATAATCACCGGCTCCAGGATCGTGCCCCACCTCATTGCGCTATTAGGCTCGGCCGGTTCGACAGCTCCCACCTTTTCCAGGTAGACCTGCATCTCGGTCTTGAACGGGTTTACACCGCACAAGGCGCCGATGTCGGAGCCACCTACGCCCGAGCCTCGGTCAATATGGAATTGTTTGCGGTCAGTTGTCATAAGGTTCCCCGAGCTCATCGATTGAACAGCCCAGGACGAATGCGAACAGAAAGACATAGTCGGCGGACGGCCGCTTAGTCTGGCCGGATAGGACGTTTTGAATATACGTGCTCGATGGCTGAAGATCGTCCGGACCCTCCTTAACCATCTGTCGCATCATGTCACCGGCGTCCATCTCGTTCGCATCCAGCCACTGTCTCAATTTGCTGCGGCTGAATCGCAACAGCCTTGGTTTTACCATACGTGGCACTCCTTTCGCTCTGAAATAATTCCCGGTCAGGCCGACCAGGATGGTTCTGGTTGTCAGTAATGTTGGCATCGGCGGCAAGATAGCCCTGTTGAATCCTGAGCGCAAGTATTATTTTTCCTAAATTTACATAATATAGTTGACAACGCGCAAGTCCGCTCCTATCTTGGCGTTCCCTACTCTCTCCTGAGAGTGGTTGTCTTTGCAGACGTCGGCCTGGAGACAGGTCGGCGTTTTTTTGAAAAAAGTGCTTGACAAGTGATAGCAGGTTGCTATATCATGGCAATCGCAATGAGTACAGTTAAGAAAGACATCCTTTACGTCCGGATACCGAGCGCGACCAAGCGACGACTGACTCGCAAGGCGAAAGCTGAGGACCTGCCGGTTAGCAAGGTTGCAACGCGGCTCCTGGAGAGGGCGATGGATGAGGAAGATGAAAAGCAACGGTCCGATGAATTTGCGGACCAGAACAAGTAGAGAGTGCGAGCTATGAGATCGCAAATCATGGAGCGCCACGCGCAGATCAAACACGTCAAGAACAAAGCAGTTCGCCGTCGGTACAGGCGGCGGCTGCGCTTCTACGATAAACTCAGAAGAGGCAGAACACGATGACATGCGGGCGCGACATATCGAACGCTTCAACTTCATGTGCGGATCGACAGTCACGGAGCTTCGGCTCTGGCGGGCCAACCACCCCCGCCCGCACCCAAAATCCACCAAACAGTTCAGTACGCCGGTCTGCTGTACTACCATTCGGGTCATTCCTGGTTGGTGTGGACGATTGCTTTGCGCGCTTTCGATAAGCAGTCGGGGCCGGCTCCAAACTTCCGTCAGTGTCTTAATCGGGATAGCTGACGGTTCATAGCCCGCTGTCGCCCTCCTCTGCCGGCAGCGGGTTTTTGCATCTAAAACCATCCGTAGGATCAATCCTCAGAACCATACATAGCGGTGACGGGCCGATCGCGGCATCGAGGTGTAATTTCCCGGTGGATGCCGAGATCGTCGCTCAGGAGCCATTCCTTAGAGAAATTAGCCAATTATCCGATTTAGATAACTCGGCGTTTTCCACAGACCTATGCACATTGTGGAATAGTGTCACGTGAAACATTAAAGATCAGTGGTGATTCTGCCGACAAAAGACTAAAGGCACGCAACGATTTAACTGCTGGAGGTCTTATGTCAGAAGTGACTTGTTACCGTCACAAGAGCTGCTACCTATGCGGTGGTGCTCGGTTCTTTGAGCTGTCGACCGGCAGGCACTACCCGTGCCCGCTATGTGGAATGGATGGCTGCATCCTCGTCAAGGAGGGCGAGGCCCCGCCGGTCCCCGGTCGATTATTGAAGACTGTATTGAGGGAAGTCGGTCCCGGTGTTAACCCTATGCAGGACAACAAACATTAGCAAGAAACGTGCGAAAAACGTCGATTTAGGTCCCAGCAAAAAACAGGGCGGACGACTGATGCCGAGTCGCCCGCCTGTCGTCGTGGGAGCACAGCCACACAACGAGGGGATTTAGATTAGATTCCAGCCGACTCCGGCCATCAAAGCCCCGGCCACAAAAGCCCAAAAGTCGAGGGCGTCCGCATACGGATGCCAGCCCTTGCCGACAAATCGGTTGGACAGTTCCCAAGCCAGCCCGCCGGCGATTGTCCCGGCTCCAGTCCACACAGAGCCGGAATAGTTCCAGAGGTGTCCGCCATAGGCCGTGAGTGTGGCGGCCAGGAGGAAATGCAGAATACGGCTCCATCTCAGGATTGGCTTGTTCTTTGGCTTAAAGATCGGCATAGTCAGCTACCTGAGGACGCCCCGGCCGAACAAATACCAGACTTGAGTCCCGGCGAAGGATAGCGCCGCCGAGAAGAAGATTCCCGGCCATGTCCAGCCGCCGATCAAACCCCATACGATCGCGACGACCAAGCAGACGCCGATCGTGTATCCGGTCGTGGCGATTGTGATTGCCTTCTGAACCTGATCCTTTGTGAACTGGACCAGCACCGCGATGCCAAAGCCCAGAATCATTGGCCGAATGAAGTCGGCCCATTCGAGAGTAGTCATTTGTTTTCTCCATTCTTGAGTTTGTTACGTTTATCCCATGATCGAAATCCAGCATAGCCGAGGAATGACGAAGTGAACGCCCACCACAACGGCTCCGGCAACTCGGGATAAACGATTGTGTTGACGGCTATAGTTTCTACGGCCTCAACCGCGTTCGTCGTGATCGCTCCCTCCGCCGTGAGCTGAACGATCTCGACTCCGAAGCCCGCGACGCCGGATAGGACCGGCATCACAATGAAGTTGAAAATCAAAAGGATGTAGATCAGGTAGAGGAATGTCGGTCGGACGCGCCGGACATACGGATCTTCGGACTTCTGGGCTTCCCGGATCAAGAGCCGTGCACCTTCGGCGTCCTGCAGGGCCAGCCCGACCATCGTCGCCTCGTGGTCTTGTAACAACTTCTGCATCTCCGGATCGGTCTCAGCCTTCCCGGAGATGGCATCAATAACCTCGGCCGCCTTAGTTACAATGTCGCCGCCGACCAAACCGGCAGCACCCTTGACTACGCTACCGAGAAGTCCGAGCACCTTTTTCATGTTCATTATGATCTCCCTTCTGCAAAGAGGATGGCTTCACCCAAGTCGTCGAACGACGTGTACTTGCCGCCCTTCCGGACCCAAAACAAGCGACCGCCATACCGTTGCATCCACGCCGGTGTGGCCAGGTCGACGTGAATGAACCCGTTCTCAGGATAGAGACCTATCCGATTGAAGTATTCGACAGCGAACCTCGCTGCTCCCACCTGGTCGTGCACACCACCGGCGGCAATGTCCAGCGCGATCGCAAAAAGGTGGGGTGAACTTGTCCGGCCTTCAATGATATCATCCCGGTAGCCGGACGTGATGAACCCCTGGACATGCGATGGACCCTGCATTCCCCTAGTGCCTCCTGCGTAGGCTTGCCAGAGGAGACGGCCCATCAGCTTTTGGTAATTTGTCAAGACCGGATAAGGTGTATCCCAAATCGTCGACAGGTCCGCGGCCTTACCATCGCCCTGACGTTTCACCCCGAGAGCGGCCAACTTGGGCGGAACTAAACAATCAATGACCATCACACGCCACCCAGCTCATGAATGAACGGTCCGACGCCAGCCGATAGAACAGGCCGGTACATCCAGATATAACAAGAACCGATTGCGGATTGGGCAGATAGGACTACCTGAATCTCATAGACTTGTCCCTCGGTCAATGAAGCAGGAATGTCCAGATAGCTCACCACATCCTCCAGCGTCTCAGACGCCCCGCTGAGTTGAATCCCCGCCTGTGTACCTGTCCGAGCAAATCCGTCAAGGCGCACATAACCGTCCGTCCATGACGCCCGTTTCACTTGACAATGCAGAGAAAGATATTTGTGAGCCGGATCGTACACATACGGCACTTTGATGACAATGATCGTCTTTGAATCGACGTCGTTACTTATTAAATAAGTAAAGTCGTTGTTTTCCAGACCTTGAGCATCGTAATTACTATGAGACACTGATGCCTCCATCCAGAACGGAATCTCCATCGAATTGAGGGCGGTTGTGGCACTACGAATGGGCAACAACATTCCAATATCATCCGTCGTTATCTGATCGCTGGAGCCATCCTTGGAGACGAGGGCAAGTTTTCGATAGACATGACCGGCTGGAGCACTCGGTAAGGAATAGGCCGGTGGGAACACACCAGCTTCGATTTTGATGTCATAAGTAAGACGTATATCGCGACAGGTTTCAGCCGCCACGGCCGGATTAACAATGTTCGGATCGTCGGCCGATGAGATTTCCTTTTCCTCGATATCTATATAAATCAGGTCCGTGCGTAATCCACCTGAGACCCAACTGGCGAATCCGGTCAGTTCGGTCCGTCCTTCATGCGTAACGAGCGCGGCATGATTCTCGTCGAGGTGAAACGCTGCATCACCGGCCAGAATATAAACGGTGAGCGCTGAATTGTGGTTGGTGATTTTGAAGCCACTGCCATCAGTCCACAAAGGATTCTCGAATCGCGCATCTTCACGATTAAGCAGACACGATAACGCCCGCCGATGTCTTTCCAGTTCAACATCGGCCTGCTCATTGAGGTCGGCGTCCATCAGCAGGATGCCCTTTTGGTATATCTTTTTCTGGACGCCCTTACCTGCCAAGAATTGGTTGCGTGTGATATCTGCCATGATTACACCGTCGCAATGGCCGATATTTCGGCATCCTGAATTGTGAACTTCTGGCCCGTTGAGATACTATCGTAAGTTTCCAAATCCCACCAGAGAAGCACGTTAGCAGCATCATCCACCAGCACGGGATAGCGTATGCCGTCGCCGGAGGCAGGGATGGATCCACCTGATGCCGTCCATTCGACATTTTGCAATTGCAGGTATGCCTGATTATTGGTGTCGTCCTCAGTTAGAGTGTCGAAGCCGGCGGTGACGTTGCGGGCAACAGCTTCACCACCCGCGCTGTAGCCGTTGCCAGCGGCAATCTCTTCAAGATCAGTCAGGACGTTAGTGTTCGGTCCCGGTGCTTCATGAATCGTCTCGGTCCCGCCGAAGGTCTCAGCGACATAGGTGGCGGTGATGACAATCTCGTTGGTCGTTTGACTCACGATAAGATACCAGCCATCATAGTTGGTGGTGTCATCAATCGCTATAGCCATACCTGCCGTGAGACCGTGAGCTGTCACGGGGATGCCGACCAGCCCGCCTGTTTTGTCCACGGCGGCCGCATTGTCGATACTCTGCTCATTCTTCTTTGTGCAGAGCGCCAGCTTGAAACTCGCCGGCACGTCCGTGGCGTTGTTCGTGAAGTAGGTGCTCAGTATAAGCTTCAAACCTCGATTTGTGACATAAGCGTTTGCCATTATGTATCTCCTTTAATTCTGATATGCTTCAATTTCACTATAGAATAATGCCTCGCCATTGGAGGACCTTAATTTTCCATCGTGCGGGAATACTTTGATCCATTTAGCGGTTATTGTGGTTGCCAGACTTAAGACGATCTTCCTCCCTGTTCGCGTCAGCGTAGCAAATGTTTCTTCAAGCACGTAAGGTGAATCTGATGAACCCGAATAGACTTTCAGTTTATTATTACCAGACGAGTACAAACCGTCAGGTTCTGATGTGTAAGAGTCATACAGTATGATTATGTCAATGTTTTTGCTCTCAGCGAACTCTAATCCTATTGAACAGTCGTCACTTGGCTCAAAAGGCATTGGCGTATCGTAATCACTATCGATGAGATAAGGACGGGAATCGCCTCCGAAAGCCTCATTCTCTCGGTCAGTATCTAAATTGTTTATGTGCCCCTCCACGGGGATATATTGCTTTATCTTCGTTATGTCGCCCGTTCTGAATCCTATCCGAATGGCTCCCGGGACTTTAACAACCTCACTAATACTGGTCCGCAGTCCAAATCTCGAAGCGTCTGGCGTCCTCACAAGGCTGCCCTTGATCGGGGTAATGCCGCCCGTCCGGAAACCAATGCGTGCTGCCCGGTCTCCATTGAGAACCCAGCCGGACACGACCGTGATATTACCCGTCCGAAATCCTATCCGTGAAGCGACCGGAATGTCCCGGATCCACTCCAGGACGACGCCGAGGGGGACATACCGAGGAAGAACCGCAGCTACATACGCTTTCTTTGCCTGAGAACTCCTCGATGTGCCCGAATAGTTGAGTCTGAGACCGCGACCGAGACGGGCGTCCTCATCGAACAATACGGCATTGATTTGCGCCCGCATGGATTTCACGGACACGTTATCCCATTCGAGCTCGGCGTTGTATCCCAACCACAGCCCTTTTTTCGATCCCGTTATGTCTGGATGCGAAGGTGTGACCTCAAAGGCACAAGTGTGATCGTCGGCCCCGGCCGTGTACACTTTCTTGTCCAAATCGGCATGAATCCATATCTTAATCGTGTCCCCGGCAGAATAGGTATCCCAGAAATCGCCCCAAGTTGAACCTATATAAGCGTAGCCGGTTACACCGGCATCCGACCAGCGGAGCATCCATTTGGCGTTCCCTACGGCCGGTTCCTTTGCGAGTCGCAACCAATTGTTTGAATCTTGATAAGCCAGGTAAAACCCGAATGGCACATCCGGATTGGCAATCATTTTGACATCGGCCTGGATGTAAAACGATTTCTCGGAATCATCAAACAGAATCGCGCTATCGTAATCCATTAGAGCGCCAACCTTACAATACAGGGCTTCATTCTGAAGCCGCCAGGGAAGGCTGGAATCCAAGGGCGGATCCCATTGAGAGAGATTCCCGGCGAAATCCTCGATGAAGAACGTCTGCGGCACAAGAACATATCCGAAGATTCGACTGCCGTTCAAAATGAACGCGACGTTGTCGGGGTATCGATCTATTGTTGTGGCCGTGAGACCCGCCAGATCAATCAATTTTTGCGCGCAGGCGTGCGTACCTTTGTGCTGATAAAGCCAGGTGATCCACTTGAACATGATACGCCGTTTGCGGAGAGAAAGTAGGGTTGCGTCTGGCAATTCAAAGTTGAAAAGACTCGCCAGCGCGGGCAGGTGCCGTTCAGGGACTTGATCCAGCTTCACGAGGTCGGTGATCTCACGCGCCTTTTGTCGTAGGGCCGCAAACGGATATTCAAACGGCAGCAGGACCTCATCGACTATCGGTGCATCGTCTATTCCGCGCAGGTATCCCTTCAGCTCCCCGGGCGTGACCCGCACGAACGGTGCCAGCCTACCGGCCGCCCGCGCAGCGATCTCGGCTGCCGACAAGGCGTGCTTATGAAAGGCAATCTCATCTATACCACCATTCCACCATTTGCCAACCTCGAAGTCGTTCGACGCGGCTGAGATACTACCGGTCACAGAGGCGAGATTGTCCGGACTGCCCGAATCTTCCATGCCGTCTATGTAAAAGCATACCTGGTCGTTGGTGCGATCAAACACTATAGCAAAATGATGCCACCGTCCATCATTCACGGCCGCCGAGCTGACTCCGGACACTTCGTTGGAACCATCACCGATCTTATAGGCGAATAAGTTCGCTCCGGCGCCGATATAGAAGCCGGTCAATGGTGAACCGCCATCATTTTTACTGAGCATGAACATACCCGAAGTTTCCGTCGTATATGCTATGATCTCAACAGTAAAGTCCCCGGCGCCCATGTCGAAGTCAGTCGCCGACGCCGCAACGATCTTGGCTGCTGCTCCCGCCGGCCCGGTAGGTGCAATGGCTGTCAGCACATTTTCGGTCAGGCCACCGGAGATATAAGAACCGATGGCGACCGCCGTTAAGTCGTGGTCATAACCAGAACTGTCGGACAGATCATTGCGGAACCGCCAGAGACCGAGGGTATCATCGCGAGGCGGTAAGAGTCGCGAGAGTTGGCGTGTTTTTGTTAGCTCACTATTCATGTTTTACTCTAAACATCCGAATGTCCCGGTCTCGGTCTGTACCGGCTGTCATGGAACGGTGGCGCCTCTTGGTCACCGTAAGGTGTTATCGTGATCGTGCCGGGCCTTGCAATCTGATAGTCCGCAACGATGTTATCCGATGTGGGTGCGGTGATGTGACAAAAGTCAACACCGGGCGTGCCGTTGACGATGGCATAGACGTCCGAGATATAAATGTTCCGGCCGAATTGATGCGAGTACAGGCCCGTTTGCGGGTCCTGATAGAGCGGTGACAAGAACGCCTGCAAGCGCGCCGCTACGGCGCCGGCAACTGTTGGCAGATGATAGGTTGGCATCACGGTGACGTCTGCGGAGATGTCCACGGTAACATAGTGTGGATCAATCACCTCGATCACAGTCCCGATCATCACTTTGTCAGCCAGCATTGCAGATAGTTCCGACTTGAACCCGGCACTCGGCAGGCCGCCACTCTGAGGAATCACGGACACGTGAGCCAGGTAACTACCAACCACATGGGCACGCGCCTTCGCCACGCCCCCGTAGGTTGTCGACGTATACTGTTCACAGAGATATTCAACATCGTCGATGGTCACGGCTCGCTGTAGACTCCGGATAGCCGCCGGGGCAAACTGCCTGGCGTGTTCCAATGTCTCCTGGTTCGTGCCACCGGTAGCAATAGCCTCGTTCGTGACGCTTTCAACATATTGGTAAGGCGTAATGATCTCGACAATCGTGCCGGCAGCAACATTACCGATCGTACCGCCGCCGATGCGGTAAGTAACCCGGACACCTTCATCGCGCACGGGAGGAATAGCACCGTTGGTTCCGTCACCAAATACCATTTGGTAGGTACTCTCGGGGCCGAGCTGCAAGCGATAATGTTTTGACGTCGGTGTCGACTCCGTGAAGTCGTCCACCAGGGTCCACTTTGTCCAGATGCCGTCGTAAACTTCAACCGTTTCGGAGTGCCAGATCACAGACTTGTTCAATAGTGTAAAGGTCTGTCCGGAGGTGCCGTCGGAGAGACCGACGTTCTCTTGTGACACGGTGGTGCCTTGGCTACAGGTTGCCGTGATTGATGTTACACCGGCACCGACCACTGTGTCGGCTCCGACCTCAAAGATGATCGCATCTTCGTCATCGGTCTCTACCGTAGCGACCTGGCTCCCGGCGGTGATGGTGAAACCGGGATGACCTGATTCACAAGTGAACGTCATCGTCACCGCTGCGGCAGATGCCTCGGCCAGCTCGTAATTTATCAGTTGGCACAACTTGCGCATGACCTCACGGTCCGCGGTCGTGGCCAGGTAGGTGTCGTTTTTGCATCGGTGCGCCTGGACAGCGGTGAACTTCGCGAGCACGCAGAAAGTATGCAAGAGGAAGATACCGAAGTCGCTGTCGCTTTCGTCCGTCCAGGTGGGGCATTGTGCACGCTTCAGTTCCAAGGCGTATTCATACAGGTCATCCAGCGTGGCGCTGACAAAGGGCACGGCACTGGCCGGTAGCGTTCGCGAGGTATCTCTTACAACAAACATCATGCTCACCTTCGTTGTGTAGTCAGGGCCATGTCAACAACTTCCTCGGCGTCTCGCTCGCGGAAGCTGATGTTGATACCGACGACACCGGACTGTATGGATTCAGTCGTGGCCGCCGCAAGTTGAAAGGTGCCTGCTGCTGCAAGCGGGCCGACCCGTACATCTACGAGTTCGACCCGCTTTTCCCAAATGCGCAATGCATCTGCGACATCAGTCCACACTAACGCCAACAGAGACACCTGATCAAAAACTCTTTCGGGTAATCCGGACCCGAAGGTCGGACGCATGAGGTAATCACCCTTTTCACAGAGGATAATCTGCGCGATGCTTTGTTTGATATGAGCGGTTCCTGAGGAAGTCGCGAACCGTCCACCGACGATTTTCAGGGGCCATCTGATACCTCTTATAGTATAAGGGTCTGGTACTCGCTGCCGCCTTTCTGATAATATGCCGGAGCCTCCGTTATTACTTGCGCCTGCCGGGGCACCAATCCCACGCACCCTCGGGACTCCATGTCTTGCATCTCTTGGCATTATGGCGCAATTCCCCTAACGGTGTCTGGCGTATCACCTGCCGCACCACCCACGTGATGCCACCGTTGTGTGACAATAGTATCTCCAAGGGTATCGACGAGATGAATGTCGTCGTAGTTCGCGCTGACATCATAATACGCTTTACAGCCCGGCCACATTGTCAGATATAGACCCATCCAATACTTTATGTCGGCGAGCGTGAGACTGTTGGCGCCTCCCTGGAATGCCGTAGAATCATCGACCATCACAAAGTCGGTTCCCGACTCACTCGTATCCGCAGGAACGACGGGAGTTGTCACGAAATTAAACCCGTTTACGTTCTCCACGTCCGTTTCGATATTGTCGATCTGAGTTTCCGTCGCGGAAGGTAGAACGACGGCGGTAGTGGCTGGGTTGAATCCGTTTAGGTTAGCAACGTCTGATGCAACCGGAGTAATATCCGCGCCAAGAGCCATATCTCCGGTTGTTCCGAAGTAGGTATATAGCTCTGCACTTGTCCCGGCGGCCCACTCGGCGGCTCCGATAGCGTCGGTCGCAATTGCATCAGCGGTGATGGCCCCGGTGGCAAAATCACCCACCCCTATCGCCCCAGCCGCGAGGCCGGTCACGCTGGTGGCCGTACCTGTTGTTGTGACGGTTGCCACCGCATCATTGACCGGATCAAAGACGACCCCGACCTCGAAGCTCCAGTAGTAGGGAGTGTAGAGAGTTGAGTCAAAATCATAAGCCATGACCATAACGGAATAGTGACCGTCACCTCCGGCACCATCGATGTCTTGAAATGCGTCAGAGAAAATCAACCAGTGAGTATTCCAGACAGAGCAGTCGAGATCCCCGGAGTTAAACCAATCATCAAAGACCTGAGAACTGTTACGAAAAACTGACACACGCATAGAATCTGGGACTGCTGTATTGCCATCTTGATAGACAGACTGCACAGGACCGAACGTGACCTCGGTCGTCGGTGTGATTGCTCCGCCGTATGCGATCGCGCCAGACAAGAGAGCGATCAATAATAGTAACTTCCAGTTCCGTTTCATCAGAGGACACTCCTTCTCATTCTCAATAACCGCTCTCTGTTGGCTTTGCCGGCATCCTCCCCGCCCGTCTCCTGCCGGTATATCCCACCCTCGCCGTTTCGCAGCGAGTCCTGAGTGATCGCAGACCCCCAAGCCCCAACGATAGTCAGCTTGCTCCAGCTACCAGCAGGGAGATCAAACGTCGGCGACCAACTGTTGGTGAATGTGGCTTGATTGTCCCCCGCCGTCCTATGCAAGATCACATAACTGTAGCCGTCATCACCCACCCAGCGTTTCAAGAAAATCACAAAGTTCTGACTCACATCGTCTTTGCCAATTCCCACTGTGTCCATACACTGTAAACACTGAACGCTTCCAAGATACCATCTTACCGTGTCCGTATTCCATCCGGCGGCATCATCGTCACGGCCCAGCCGCACACCTAAAGCGTCTATCCAGTAACAAGAGTCGCCGTCCTCTCCAGCGGCTACGCAAGCATCATCTCCGGCACCCGTGAGCCAGTTCAATTCATTGTATGAAGGTCCAACCGCAAAGGAAAGATGCGTTGCGCTTGATCGCACGAGGTAATACTGAACCAAGGCCCCGATCCATGCTTCGTTCCAACCATAATGTCGGCTGGCCGATAAATCCCTCGGATTAAACCACCACTCTTCGCCAAAAAGAGCAATCTCCACTTGGTGTTTGTAGAAGTAGGGTGGACACTGAGGATCGGCCACCGTCGCACTATCGATCTGTGAGGCTGCATTTGTGGGTCCGGGCACGAAGAACTCTCCAGCGAGATAAACCCGTCCGCCGAATTCAAACTCCCGACTGACCTTGCCAATCTTGGTAGTGTCCGCAAACTCTTTGTGAAAACCATAGGCATTTGTCTGCACGGGATTAATATCCGAACCAGCCCAGCCGTTGCCATTTACGCAAAGCTGAAGGCTTAGGCGAGACCAAAGAGAGTCCCCGAGGACTCCCAACGCATCCACCAGTTGCGTATCTCGATAGTTCGCGTGCCAATCCGACCATGACTCACATCCAAAGTATTCATCATCGCCAAGATTATCTTCCCACATGCGACCGCGACCCGACGGACAAGTGCTTACGCCTACCGTTTGAGGTAGGGTCATGTTGTCACCCCATATACCAGTGACCACCGGCCAACCAGCATCAATCAAAACATCTTTGAGGCTGTCTGCGTAGGAGTCACAGAAGACCGTGGCAAAGTTAGGGGCTGTAAGGTTGATGAGTCTCCTAGTACCACTATAGGCAATGAGTCTTGACCCTGCCTCACTTTCGGAATATGGAACCATCCAGCTTGTACT
>JAUWMW010000350.1 GCA_030612965.1 bacterium | reverse complement strand
GGAAATGAATCCACCGCATGTCGATACACCCGCTGTGTCGTCATGGCGTCAAAAGCATCGGCGATGGCTACAATTTTGCCGTACGGATGGATCTCACCGGCTTTGAGACCGTGGGGATATCCTGAACCGCACTCCCGTTCGTGGTGCTGCAAAATGGGGTAGTGCGACTCATGCGGAATCAGGTCTGTTTCCAGAATGATCTCGAAACCCCACTGAGGATGTTTCTCTACAATCTTCCACTCATCCGGCGTCAGGGCGCCCTTTTTGTGGAGTATCGGTTCAGGTATCCTGGTCTTGCCGACATCATGCAGGAGAGCACCGACACCAAGCCGCCGGAGATCCTCGGGCTTGTCGATTCCCGTGAATTGAGCAAGGGCAAGGGCAAAGGTACAGACGTTTACACTGTGAGTGTAGGTGGTGTAGTCGAACGCCATAACCTTGAGCATATTGTGGAAGGCATTCCTGCTCCTGAGGCTGTGCTGGACGGAAGTTTCGACGAGCGCCATGCCACGTTCGATGTTTTTGATTTCGGCCGGCTTGATGAATACATCTATCATCATCAGTTTGGCAGTATCGTAGAGTATGGTGGCCTTAGCCGTCTCCCCTATATTGTCATCGTCAAGGATGTCCTGAATGTGGGTTTCTATGTATTTCTGATAGCCGTCCCGGTTCTTGGACGATACGTAGAGATTCTCTACCCTATGTTCAAGCAGCAACTGTCGCGTTTTCTCAGAAAACGGCATCTTGGTCGCTCGGTATAACACATAGTCGCCTTCGATTCTTATGTACAGATCAAAGTCGAGCATAGTATCAACTCTGAGCGACTGAAGCGAAATCGATATGAACTCTTCGGCGCCCTTAACGGCCGCCGCCGTCGTGGTCAGCACAACCATCCCTCCTTTAGTACATATACAATTTTCGGATGTTTTGAAGCATTTCTTAACACCAATACATAGTGGACCTTTTTGGGTGGTCGGCGGCCCGCTGAAACATATCCGCGTTGCCCACTGGAAACCGGGGTAAACCTCGGCCACCCGTCGAATATGTACTTGATTGCTACAGTCGAGGGCCCTGCTTTGATTCGAGAAGACATCAATGAATAGTCTCGCAGAAATACCAAGGACATTTCCTTTTGAGCGGGAACCTGATATTCACAGCGGTCAGCAAGAGCAGAGCAGAAGGAGATTGACAATGGAACCAGGAGAGAAGCTCGTCATAATCGGTTGCGGGGGCGTCGGCGGCCCTGCTTCAGTGCTTTCGAGGAAACTCATGCCTGAAGTGGAGGTCACCAATGTTAGGGAGGAGGAGCGCTTCATTGTACAGTGAGCACTTCCGCATGTAGTGGCCGGTCTGATCACCGGAGATTCGATCGTTAACCCCTACGCCAAGCTCACCGGGGCGGGTATCAACAGCATAATCGATCGCGTAACAAAAGTGGACCCCAGGGGCAAGAAAGTTCTGCTTTCCAGCGGCAAGGAGTTGGCTTACGACAAGCTGGTGCTGGGGATGGGTTCGAGTCCGGTCATGCCATCTATCCCGGGCAATGATCTTGACGGCGTTTTCATTCTCCGCTCCCTCCGCCACGCCGAGGCCATGAGGCAGTTCCTGTCCGACAGGAAACCGAGGAAGCTGGCCAAAATCATTGAGAAAAGGACCGGGATTAGGGTAAAACTGGGAACACACGAATACCCTTGAATGAGATCATCCGACGTTTGGCCAAGAGTAATAGGGCAGAAGGATACTTAGGCCGCCCGGTCGGGCACAGGGCGGAAATGGGTTCGTTCTGTGAAAAAAGACTTTCG
>JAUWMW010000291.1 GCA_030612965.1 bacterium | reverse complement strand
CCCATGATCCCTCTTTGGAAATTTTCAGTAGATTATAAGTATCCCCATCGATTTTAGTCGCTTCCATATCGAAAGCGCCAATATCGAATCGCACGATGGTCCTCTCGGCGTTCGACTGCTCGACTATAACGTTGACACCGTCAACGTTGTTTCCGAGATCCACTTTATCCGCTGAAACCGAACCTGCAAGGAGCAGTCCGATAGCAACAGTTAGCAATCTTCTTCCCATGTCATACCTCTTCAGAAGTTATTCGAATATGTTATCTTCGGTTTGAACCGCGGTTTATCACTCTGATGGTATCTTTCGACTCTCAGATTTGTCCTTAACTTTAAGTATAATATGGAATTCCCATTTTACAAAGGAAAATGTGCCGCCCCCGATCCCGCGAAGGGGTAACCAAAGAAGAGACGGGTCCGCTCTCCGTTCATCACGAAATAGGACTTTAGCGGTAGTGTATATGCTCCTGGCGGTGTTCTGACCGTTGTGATTTGCACCCTTGGTTCAGCTTGGACGAAAGCTATCTTCCCGCCCTCTCAATAGGGCCGCAGATTCAGCATAAACCATTATTTCGCAACGACATATATGGCGTTTTTTACTTGCAATATGTCAAAAGAAACTCTATTATAGGATTTTGATATGGACTCGCTTATGAAGCAGACAAACGGACAGACAACAGGCAGATGGAAAAGCCCACGGGCGATATCAGGCGTGATCTCAAAGACCATGAAGTCCCTTGGTCTGGCCCGGCCGTATGATGGCTGGCAGGTGGTAACTCATTGGGCCGAGATCGTCGGCGATGAGATTGCCGAACGGGCGCGCGCCGTACGCTACGAGGACGGCACCCTCCATGTTGCCGTACCCGATGACGTCTGGCGTCACCAGCTTTCGATCCAGATCGAGTCCATTCTCAAGAAAGTGCACGCTCAGCCCTACGGACGGGCGGTGCAACAGATACGACTACAACGCGGCCCAAAAGGGAACATGGACCCATGACTATTGGAGTGAAGTAACCAATGAAATCGGCAAGCACGCAAGCTGCTCCCAAAACATCTGAACACAAGTACGACGCCTCGACTATCAAGGTCCTCAAAGGGCTCGACGCCGTGCGGCGTCGGCCCGCCATGTATATTGGCGATATCAGCCAGCGCGGGCTGCATCACTGTGTCTATGAAGTCGTGGACAACTCGGTCGACGAAGCTATGGCCGGGTACTGCGACAAGATCGTGGTAGAGATCAACAAAGATGGGTCTGTCACCGTTACCGACAACGGCCGCGGCATCCCGATAGAGCCGCCGCCCGGTGAGAAAGCCTCGGCTGTGCAGGTAGTCATGACAACGCTGCACGCCGGCGGGAAGTTCGATCACGAGAGCTATAAAGTATCCGGCGGTTTGCACGGCGTGGGCGTATCGGTGGTCAACGCTCTTTCCGAATGGTGCTGGGTCGAAATCTGTCGCGATGGTGAGGTCTATCGTCAGGATTATGATCGCGGCAAGCCCCGACAGAAGCTGACCAAGGTAGGCACACGCAAGAAGACCGGCACCAAAACCTGCTTCTTTCCGGATAGTGAGATTTTCAAAACCACCGAGTTCAAGTTCGATATCATCGCCTCCCGCCTACGTGAACTCGCTTTTCTCAATCAGGGGCTGACTATCATCCTGAAGGACGATCGGGTCGACAAGGAGATCGAGTTCTACTACAAGGGCGGGCTGTCGGCCTTTGTACAGTATCTCAACGAGAACAAGACGGCGGTATTCAGGAAGCCCATCCACTTCACCAAGACCAAAGACGACATCGAGGTCGAAATCGCAATTCAGTACAACGACGGTTACTCCGAGTCGGTTTATTCGTACGTCAACAATATCAACACCATCGAAGGCGGCACTCACCTGACCGGGTTCCGCACCGCTCTGACCCGCTCGATCAACAGCTATGCGCTCAAGTATAATTTGCTCAAGAATTCCAAAGGCTCCAAAAACGGTAAGAACGGCAAGAACGGTAAGGGCGGAATGGCGATGATCGGCGACGACAGTCGTGAGGGACTGACCGCCGTGATCTCGGTTCGCGTGCGCGAGCCGCAGTTTGAGGGACAGACCAAGACCAAGTTGGGCAATTCCGAGGTCAGAGGGATCGTCGAGGCGATCACCAACGAGCATCTCGGCGCCTTTTTCGAAGAGAACCCGTCGGTCGGCAAGCGGATCGTCGATAAAGTAGTCCAGGCTGCTATGGCGCGTGATGCCGCCCGCAAAGCCAGAGAACTGACGCGACGCAAAACCGCCCTCGACAGCGCGGCACTCCCCGGCAAGCTGGCCGACTGTTCACTACGGGACCCCGAGTCCTGCGAGATTTACATCGTCGAGGGTGACTCGGCGGGCGGCTCGGCCAAACAGGGACGCGACCGTCGTTTCCAGGCGATACTGCCGCTGCGGGGCAAGATTCTCAATGTCGAGAAGGCGCGCATCGACAAAATCCTGCGCAACGAAGAGATTCGCGCCATGATCACCGCTCTCGGTTGTGGAGTAGGTGATGAGTTCGATGTCGACAAGGCACGTTATCATAAGATCATTATCATGACCGACGCCGATGTCGATGGTTCGCACATTCGCACCCTGTTGTTGACTTTCTTGTTCCGTTACATGCGAGCACTGATTGATCGGGGCCTGGTCTACATCGCACAGCCGCCGCTGTTTCGTCTCAAACACGGCAAGACCGAATACTGGGCGTACTCCGACGAAGAAAAAGACAGCATTATGAAGAAGCTGCCCAAGACCGGCGTCTCTCTTCAGCGCTACAAAGGTCTTGGTGAGATGAACCCGGACCAACTCTGGAAGACGACCATGGA
>JAUWMW010000195.1 GCA_030612965.1 bacterium | reverse complement strand
GGCTCAATGATCGCCAGTCCGTACTTGGCTACGGGATAGGCAAAAGACGCCACCCCTTGCAACAGAGCGATAGCTGCGATTAGTTTGGCTGCTGATGGTATCGCTTTATCGCTGATCTGATCACCCGCCCTCATTCATCATAGAAGGCTACGGTGCAGACCGCCGTCAACCGGAATGCTGGTGCCGGTGATATAGGCCGCCTTGTCGCCGGCAAGGAAAGCGATCAGCGAAGCCAACTCATCGGGCTGTCCAAGTCGAGTGCAGGGGCAGGCAGCCGCGAACTGGTCCATGACCTCTTGTTGCGTTTTCCCGCTGTCGGTGGCAATCGAGTCGGCCAAACTTAGCAGTCGCTCGGTGGCCATGTAACCGGGACAGACACAGTTGAACGTAATGCCATGGCGAGCGTAGTTGTTCGACAAGGTTTTGCACAAACCGGTGACACCGGCGCGATAGCTGTTTGACAAGATCAGATTGTCAACCGGCTGCAGCACGGCCACCGAGGTGATGTAAATCACCCGCCCCCAATTTTTCTCTATCATGCCGGGCATCACGGCGCGAGTGAGGCGCGTGGCTGAGCCAATCAACAGGTCCCCGGCCTCACTCCATTGCTGCGCTGTCAGATCGAGAAACTGCCCGGGCGGCGGCCCACCACTATTGGCTACGAGGATGTCGATCGACCCGACTTCGCCGGTAATGCGTTCAACATCTCCCGCCCTCGAAACATCACCAACATGCAACGTGGGTTGAACACCAGTGGCCTCATGGATCTTCTGAGCGGCTTGTTCCAGCCTATTCTGGTCACGACCGTTGATTGCCACCTGAGCCCCTTCCGCAGCCAGCGCCGTGGCTGCCGCCGCACCCAGCCCGGCCGATGCGCCGGTGACCAGAGCGCGTTTGCCTTTCAGTCCCAGTTCCATCAGATCTCCACCTTCGCCAGCGCCTCGGGGAGCGCAGCCGCCGTCTTGCAGCCATTGTTGAAATCCTTCACGCGGAAGCGCTCATTCGGTGAATGCGTATTGTCGTCGTGCTGACTGAAACCGATCAGCAGCGTATCCAGGCCAAGGGTCTGCTTGAAATCGTTCACGATCGGAATCGAACCACCTTCCATCATGAAAACCGGCTCGTTCCCAAATCCTTTCTTGATTGCCCCCTTGGCGGCCTGGAGCCAGAGACTGTCGGTCGGGATTACCACCGCTTTGGCGCCACCGGATTTCTCGACTTTGACGCGCACGGACTTGGGTGCAATCTTCTTCAGGTACTTCTCGATCTTGTTACAAATATCACGCGGATCCATACCGGGCACCAGTCGCATCGTGATCTTGGCCGATGCCATCGACGGAATGATCGTCTTGTGGCCCTCTCCCTGATACCCACCGGTAACCCCGTTCACATCACAGGTCGGACGGGCCCCGGTGCGTTCCAGAGTAGTAAAACCCCTTTCACCGCCAAGCGCCGACACACCGAGAGACTTCTTATACTTCGCATCATTGTGAGGCAGACGTCGAAACTGGTCCTTCATCCACCTGTTGGGCGGTTTAACCCCGTCGTAGAACCCGGGGATAGTCACCTTGCCGTTCTTGTCGTGCAACTTGCCGACCATGTCACAGAGGGCGTTCACCGGGTTGGTAACAGCGCCGCCGAACGACCCGGAATGAAGATCGCGATTAGGGCCATACACGAATATTTCGACGGCGGCGATACCCCGCAGGCCGAAGGTAACAGCGGGAAGAGTGCGACTGAACTGGGCCGTATCCGACACAACGACCACGTCCGCCTTAAGCATCTTTCGGTTTTTCCTGATGAAATCCGGCAAGTGTGAGGGATGTGTCTCCTCTTCTCCTTCAACCACCAGTTTGACATTCACCGGCAGCGTGCCGGTTGCCTTCAGTACCGCTTCCAGTCCCTTGATCTGAGCGAAAATCTGCCCTTTATCGTCATGGGCGCCGCGTGCATACATGTAGCCCGCTCGCACTTCAGCCTTGAACGGCGGCGACTTCCACAGCTCCAGCGGCTCCGGCGGCTGGACGTCATAGTGACCATAGTACAGGATAGTCGGGAGCTTCGGGTCGACCAGACACTCGGCATAGACCACCGGATGACCGGCGGTAGGGTAGATTTTGGTCTTGAAGCCGATGGCTACCAAGTGCGCTTTGAGCCATTTCGCGCAGGCAACCATGTCTTTCTTATGCTCCGATTTGGCCGATACAGACGGAAAACTCAGGAAGCGAAACAGATCATCCAGGCGCTTCTTCTCGGTTTTTTTTAGATACTCAAATGGGGTCACAACGATCTCCTTCATGCGGTGTTAACAATCCTGGCGGAATATAGCCAGAACGATTCGACGTGTAAAGAGCCGCGCTGTTGATTTCACCGTACGATCACATAGTTTGATGAGCCGTTCCGCAGGGTCCTGAACTCGACAAAGTCGGGGTTGTGACCCTGCGATTCTCGCTAAGACGTTGTGGAAAAGCTGCCTTAAGAATCACCGGTTCACACGCTCGCCTTCGGCGAACGCAGGAACCGTGCAACACGCTATTGCGACAGTTAAACCCACCCGACGCCACGGCTCTGGGTGGGGTACCAATGTTTCTCGCGTAGGGTAGGGGCTTGTCCCACCCGCAGTCTATGGACAGTGCGGACTAATAATCTTTGCGATTGAATATACAGATCGTCACGTACAGGAGCACTGCCGCGAAGGCCAGCGAACTGTACAGCGGCATCCAGTCAACAGAATTGCCGCCAACCAGACTGTCAGCCAGGTCGGATATCTCCCCCGTCTTGGGAACGATATAGTAGAGACCATCAATGATCTTCTCAATGATCGGAGCATCTATGATTTCTTTGATGCCATTATGAAAGGCCAGTATTTTCTGCAGAACCCACACAAGAAAGGCCGCCATCATGCTCATAGCGCTGGAGCCGCTCAGAACACCGGCGAAGGCGGTCACACTCAACCAGATGAAAAACGCCAGCAGGTTGGTCAGGATAATATAGACTATGCCGGAGTCATACATCCCGTACACCAATCCCCCGACCACGAACTCGATAAGCATCACGAGCACCATGATGGCGCCATAGACCACCCAGACTGCGAAGACTTTATTGAGCAGAAGCGCTTTTCTCGATAGTGGCTTGGAGAGATAGAAGTCAGCCCGTCCCCGAGCCAGCATGTTCGGCACCAGCCCGGCCGTCGCAAGGACCGAAAGAAAGACCAGGAAATACATGAACGAGTTGTAACCCTTCATCAGGGGATTGCCGAGCATTTCATTCATCTGCTGGAGATCCATGCCCTCGGACTGGAACTGCATCTCGATCGATCGCGAAACCACCACGCTCAGTATCCCGATACCGGTCACCACTGCAAAGATCCAGAGTACTTTGCGATCCACCATTTCAGCGATACAGTCGGTGAGGATTCCTCTCATGGCTGCGACTCCTCATCTTCGGTGATGGTCTCGATAAACGACTGCTCCAAACTCACCTTGACCGGCGTAACAGAGTAGATGGGTATTTTCTTCATTCGGAGTTGGTCGATAACGTAGTTGACGTTATCCCTTTTGGTCAGTTCCACGGTCATACCGCGCGCCGTCACAACCACTGCTTTGCCGATTTCCGGTGGAATCTCAATCAGCTTACTGCCCATGTCCGCTTCGATATCGTACTGGCTCTTGCGGCTGGTCAGGTCCTCGACGCTGCTGATCTTGATGATCCGACCTTTGGAAAGGATCGCGACTCGATCGGCCATCGACTCCACCTCGGACAAGAGATGACTGTTGAGTACAATCGACTTGCCGTCGGAGCGGATGCGCTCGAGCACCTTGCGAATCTCTATCTTCCCCACCGGATCGACACCGTCGGTCGGTTCATCCAGGAGCAGCACCTCCGGATCGGAGATCATCGCCTGCGCCAGGCCGATGCGTTGCCCCATACCCTTGGAGTATTTTCTAATCTTCGTATTGGCCCACTTGCCCATCCCGACCAACTCGAGAAGCTCCTCGGCGCGCCGGTCTATTTCCGACTGGGACATGCCATACATGCGGGCCGAGAATTCCAGCAGCCCCAGGCCGGTGAGATGAAATGGAAAACGATGATTCTCCGGCAGGTACCCGACCTGCAACCGTGATTTCGGATCGGACGGCGGACGACCGAACAACGACGCCTCACCCGAAGTGGCTTGCGTGATGCCGAGAAGAACCTTGAAGAGGGTCGTCTTGCCGGCACCGTTAGGACCAAGCAAACCGAAAATCTCCCCCATCCCTATCGACAAACTGACACTGTCAAGCGCCACGATATCGCCCTTGCGCATACCGGTTCGGTATACTTTGGTCAGATCTTGTACGTCGATAACCGTCATCATCAAATCACCACTCAGTTCAGTTCCGAACTACGTCCCCTAAGTTAGTTCATCGGTTCTCTAAAATCAAGTTTGTGATAGTCGCATTTAAGATGGAAAACAAGCGCGGTATGAGTGGCCTTTTGGGGAATTCAAGAGCCAGCGACCGGGATCGAACCGATGACCTGCTGATTACAAATCAGCTGCTCTACCAACTGAGCTACGCTGGCTTTCTATTCTTGCGAGGGACAAGTAAGCGATTATCGATACGTTGTCAAGCGCCCGCTGCTACTGTGCGCGGCAGAGGTCCACATCTGCCGACCGACCGATCAGAGCGGTCCGCTCATCACACCTTCCGCTTCCAACG
>JAUWMW010000034.1 GCA_030612965.1 bacterium | reverse complement strand
CCGAACACGCACAGTTCGCGGTTACGTTTGGCGTAATACAGAAACAGCGGGATCACGCGCTCAGAGACGTCATAGCGGCCGTACACGTTGGAGAGTCGTACGATAACCGGTTTGATCCCGTAGCAGTCGTAGTAGGAATGTACCAGTGCCTCGGAGGCGAACTTCGAAGCGGTGTATGGCGCTTTCATTCTGCTCACGTGCGTATTGTCTTCATGGATTCGGCTTCGGGCACTGGTTTCACCATATACTTCGCGCGACGACGTGAACACGATTCGCTCTATGCCCCGCCTACGTGCGTACTCCAGCACGTTGTAGGTCATCACGTGATTGTCAAAGGCCATCTGTGGTTTAACGACGGAATCGTGCACGCGGGCGTTGGCGGCGAGATGGATGATTAAGCCCGGTTTGTGACGCAACCGCAGTTTGTCGAGCGGTTTTCTGAGATCGTGAATGATAGTCCGACGGTCGATTCCTGCATCCCATATCGAATGCCGTATGTCTATCGGTGTGACAGTGCAACCGGCATCATCAAGGGCATGCACCAGCGCTGTGCCCACGGTGCCGGAAGAGCCGGTGATGAGGATGGGCATACTCATTCAGTCACACTCACACCAAGGCAGGCCGAAACCCCTGGGGTTTCGATAATACTAAATCCCCCACAGTCCCGCCTCTGGCGGGATGGGCCACACAAGTATTTACACAAACTCGAACCCATGCTTCTTCCAAGTAGTGCGGTTGAGCAGTCCGAAACGATCGCAGACCAGCTTGTTCTTGACCAGAGCCGCAACGGTTTTCGGTCGCAGGTTTCGCAAGCGACGATGCGCCGTACCGACCACGATAACGTGAGCGCTCGTTAGCGCCTCGTTCAGGCCATGCGCAAGCGGGAGATTTCCGTCGACGATGTGGTCGGCGCCAGTAAGGAACGGTTCGTACACGGCGACTTTCGCCCCTCGTCGGCGGAGTTTCAGTGCCAATTTGACTGCCTGAGAACCACGCGTATCATCGGTTTCCGGCTTGAATGCAGCGCCGAGGATGGCCACGTTCTTTCCCTTGAAGCGACCAAGCCGTATCTGTAGGGACGCTACAATTGTATCGAGGACTCGCTCATTGATTTTAAGCGCGGTCTCGGCGGTGTGAAAAGTGAACCCAGTTTCCGACTCGCGGGAATTGATCAGGTAGCAATCCTTGGGCAGGCAGGAGCCGCCGAAACCGAGTCCTGGTTCGAAGTAATCGCTGCCGATACGAGGGTCGAGACCTATCGCTTGTTTGACGGCGGTAATATCCAGTGATTGCAGGTGAGCGTATTCGGCGATCTCATGGATGAAAGCCAGTCGGTGTGACAGGTAGAGGTTGGCTCCGAGTTTGATCAACTCGGCCGAAGCGCAATCGGTTTCAATGATCGGAACCGAAGCGCTCAGGAGCTTCTTGTAAAATCGCACCACTCGTCGCCGCGCTTTCAGATCGTCGGCGCCGACCACTACTCGCCATGGGCGAACCGTGTCCTCGTACGCGCAGCCTTCTCTGAGGAATTCGGGATTGACGACCAGTTGCACCTCATGGCCAAACGCTGCCTGATCGAGAAGTTGTCGAAAGAGACCGGCAAAACCGAGAATGTTGGTCGACTTGAGCAGCACCACCGCCGGTTGCTTGCGCTTGACACCTCCGATCCACGCGGCCATTCGTTCAAAGGCTGCCAATTTCATCTTCCACGTCTGCTGGTCGGCGGAATCGATGGCCACGATGATGATCGACGCCTTCTGGTAGATATCTCTGGACGGCAAAACAACGCGAAGACGCCCGGTCCCGACAACAACCTTCAGTCGTTTTGCAAGCTCAGGTTCGCGGAAATGCAGCTTGCCTTTTCTGAGAGAGTCAACGATGAATTGGTTTCTCTCAGCAACTGTGACGGTGAGTCCTTTGGTTGCCAGGAAAGCGGCCGTTGCCAGCCCCACGAACCCGGCTCCGACCACCAGTATGGAGTCATTGGTTGTCATCGAGGTTGTAAAATAGTCGGCCCAGACGGAATTGCCAAACGATTATTAGCTGACGTGACGATAGCCCCAGTCAAGCAGGCGGCGGGCTTCCTTGAAA
Source organism: bacterium (assembly GCA_030612965.1). Taxonomy (GTDB): domain Bacteria; phylum Zixibacteria; class MSB-5A5; order GN15; family FEB-12; genus JAJRTA01. Next base: position 11,821 of record JAUWMW010000034.1, on the reverse strand, counting down.
CGCAGCCGATCACCCGGCACGCCCAGAAGCACCAGGGTCAGCCTCTCCCCTTTCTTGTTACGAACCAAAGAAGTCAGGCAGTAGTCGGCCGCCTGGATGTAACCGGTTTTCCCGGCCAGTACGTCATACCGGGACCAGAGAAGCCGGTTGGTGTTGGGAAGCATCCTGGCGTAATTCTTCTTGTTGTGGTAGCGGGCACGGTGTTGTTTCTCAGACGTAAACTCCACAATCAGTTCGTACTTGTACGCATAATGAAGCAGCTTGGCAACCTCATGAGCGGTTGACACATTACGCTCATCCAGCCCCGTCGGTTCATAGAATACCGATTGCGTCAATCCGAGGTCGGCTACCTTGGCGTTCATCTCAGCGGCAAACTGCTCGATTGAACCCGAGACAGCCCGCGCCAGAGCCCGGGCGGCTCGATTATCGGAACTGGCCAGGCTTGCATAGAGCAAGTCGAGCAGGGTCAACTCGCTGCCGACGCGGAGGCGTGAACGTGAGGAACGTCGGGCATCGTCGCGCGTGATCTTCTCGGTGCGATTAAGATCGACTCCTTTGTCCAGTACCACCATGGCAGTTACCAGCTTACTGATTGACGCGATCGATCTCACTTGGTCGGCGTTTCTGGCATGCAGTACTTCCCCGTTTTCATAATTGACCAGGAGAACCGCACGGGCGTTTAGCCAGGGACCCTTCTTGACATCATCGAAGTCGAGATGGTAGAACTGGCTGACGATTGGTTCCTGGATGTCGCCGATCGGCTCAAGGTAGCCGATACTGTTGGTGAAAAACAGCAGGGTCGCCGCAGTCAGCACAAAGCCCTTACAGATTGCAAGAAGTCTGCTCATATCGGAATTATCGACAAGGCGCATCAGTATTTTAACCACTTGATTATCTCAGGCAGGGTTGCTCGTTTGCCGTACATTAGGATTCCGATCCGGAACACCTTCGAGGTGAGCCAGACCATGCCGGCAAATGCCGCTACCACCAGCACAAAGCCGAGTAATGCCTCTCCGACAATTTGTGACTGCGCCGAACATCCTTTCAACTGGGCCATATAAACCAACACTTCGGTAACCGCCATCTTCTTGTACAGACCACGCTCTTCGGGAAGATAGCCGACCCGATTTCTGAAATCAGAAGTGGCCGGTTGACCGTCAATCAGCACCCTGCCTGCATCCGGGATGGTGATGTTCATGATCATCCGAATGGTCGTCGTTTTCCCCGCGCCGTTGGGGCCGATGATCCCGTAGATCACTCCCTCAGGTACCTGAAGCGACGGGTTATCCACGGCGACGGTATCACCGAAACTCCTACAGATGTTGTCCAGCGTCAGCAGCATTATGGCTGGTGATAATACGGCACTGGACGACACGAATCAAGAAAAAACCACACAGCGCGTGCGCGGCCTATTGAAACATGCCCGCAAAGTCGATGGCGTTACCGGCGGCCTGACCCTGATGGCAGTTATTGAAGAATGTATAGATGCGGTCGACCTTTTTCTTAGCAATCAGCTTCTCCATCTTTGCTTTCCACTCGCGCAGCTCGTCGTCTGAGTACTTGTAGTCATATCGCAGAGCGCCGCCGTTCCACCATTGTTCGGCGTTGCGACCGTGCAGACGAATATAGGCGGTGTTGGTGGTGGCAAACAGGTCCGGTTTCAGCAGCCCCGACAGTGACGGTTCATCAACGCAGACATACCCGATTCCCTCAGCGCGCAAGCGGTTGTACATGGTGTGATTGACCCAGGATACATGACGAAACTCGACAAACAAGTTATGATCCCTCAGCGCCTCTCGGCATAATGACAGATAGTCCAATCCGTCGGCGCTGAACTTGAATGAATATGGAAACTGGGCCAGCAAACCAGCCAACTTGTTCGACTCCGCCATCGGCTTCAGGGCCTCAAGGTAGGCGGACAGGTCGGCCTGAAGATCGGTGCGGCGATGGGTGAACGACTGTGGAACCTTAACCATGAAATCAAAACCCTCCGGAGCTTTCCTGGCGATGTTAGCCATGACGGCCGGGTGGGGGATGCGGTAATAGGTCGAGTTGATCTCGACCGTGCGGAAGAACTTCACATAATGATCCAGCATCTTTCCCTTGGCGGTTTCCTCAGGATAGAACGGACCGCGCCAATCGTCGAAACTGTAACCCGACGTGCCAATTCGAATATCAGCGGACCCGGTGTTGTGCAGTGTATCGTTCATGTTTGTTTCACGATGTGTGCACCGTGTGTGCCCTGTATGTTATGGGTTCGAAGATCGTCCACCTGCTTTCTTGTGCGCGGCAGACCTCCCGGTCTGCCCGTTTGAAGGACGTATCCAAGGTAATCAAAAGGGGCAGACGAGAAGAGGCTGTCCCAAAAGTGCGTGTTCCGGCAGGTCTTGCGGTTGCCGAAGGCAAACGTGTGACCTGCTGGTTGATAGTCCTACTGTGCAACAATAGCTTATGAGCAATCGTCGGGTCACACCCTCGATTTCGTCGAGTCCAAGACCCAACGAAACGATCTTGTGACACAGCCTCAGGACGTCTGCCGCCCACAACGACGTGTGTACTGTGTTTACCTGGTGTGCTACGGGTTCGAAGATTGTCCACCTGTTTTCTTTCCGACCTGCTGGAACCGTACATAGCCACATTTGGCACACACCCACTTGCGTTGCTTGTGAAATGATCGTTTAAGCTCCTTCATCGTGGATTTGCATCGAGGGCATTTCATACCTGACGCTCACATCTCATCCGGTGAGTTGAAAGAAATCGGTAAGAAGGAACTCCATGCGTCCGATGAAGGTCGACATGCGAGACATCACCGTATAGCCAAAGGTGGTGCCGAAGAAGATCATCAGGAACCATGTACCGATCCTGGCCGCAACGCCAAAAGTTCCTTTGTGCTCGCGGCTGAAGTAAAAGTAGCACAGCGTGGTCAGTACGCCGAGCAGAACGACAAGCGCTGAAAGGTCCGGCCAGCCGGACTCCGTCACCAGCGGCATCACTGTGGCCGTCATCTGTTTGAGTGTCCGTTGCTCCAGCATCACCGGGATAGCTATGCCCGCTCCGGAGCCGATCATCACACCGATGGGAAAACGAGAGAGGAACGATGTCCATTTATGGAAGCGGCCGAACATCATCAATCCGAACAGCAACGGCACTATCAACCAGACTCGCCCGTCACTAAACAAGGGTGTGAACAACAGACTCATCAGAGTCGACGACCAGGTTATGACGAGAACGTAGCCGATGGAGACGCCGATCAGCAACGACTCGGCCATCTTGTAGATCGGATTATCGCGGTAAAGGAATGTCAGTATGGCCAGGGTGAGAAGGCCTGCAACGGCGGTACCGATGTCCATCAGTTCGTCCTCCGTCGCTCCAGGAAATACGCCACGTTTCCAAGAATTAAGAGCAGGATGACATACAAGTGGGCTGACGTCTGGGCCAGCATGCCGCGCGCTCCTTCCCCACCCCGATTGATCAGAGTTTCGTACTCCGCCGCGCCGCGAAGCCCGCTGACCATTGCCTGCATCTGTCCGGATGCGAGGTACGGATCATAAGTCGTGACCATCGCCGCTGTCACGCCGGCCAATACCTTCAGTTCGTAGCGCCCACCATACTCCACCCAGTGGGTGGTGAAGGAACCATCGGCAATCGAGAGGACTCCGGCGACATCGCTATAGTCGCCAAGCGGGCGCATGAGAGCCAGGCTGTCATACGGTCGACCCAGGTAGTCTTCCGGAAAGGTCGCCTTGATTGATTCCCCCATCGACAGAATGGCTGCGATGTACTGCGGTCTGAAGCCGAGAAAGACATAGTCGGTTCCATACTCGGCATCAAACTCCTCGGCTGTTTCGCACATTAGCCGGTATCCAATCGCTGTTCCTTCGGCCATCAGAGCCAGCCCTACCAAGCGCAGCTTGTGTTCGAAACCGTGGCGCAGCAACGCCCGCGCGATCGGCTGGATTTCGGGCAAGGAGGAAGCCTCATGGTCGAAGGAGACGAGCAGGACCGAACCGTTGGGCAATCCCTCAATGAAATCATGCATCCGTTGAGTGTCCGGCGAGACGGGCAAGTCCAGTCTTATCCCCGAAGCCAGCGTTAGGCCGATCAGCAGAAAAAGACCTGCGAAGATCCAATGTCGAGTTTCAAGACGCATTACTTCCCGCCTCCTAGCCAGGTTCGTTCGATTCCCAGGATTACACGCAGCGATGTGGTCAGCGAACCGAGGCCGATACCGATGAGAATGGCGCGGCGTGCCGCCATCGAAGGATTGTTGCGAATCCACTCCGCCACCCCTGGCAGCCAGTCGGAGAGCGGTCCGGTTGCGAAGCTGCGACTGATCAGGATGATTAGCGCTGCCGACAGCAGGATAGCGGCCGGGACGGAGCGCGCACGAAAACCACGAAACGATGCCGAGGCCACAAAGAAGGCGAGCAGTGCAAAAACGGTCGACTGCAACGGTACCTGGACGTTTTCGAAAACCCACAGAAAGGGCGTGCCGGCTTTGATGCCCCAGATCATCGCCAGCACGGGCATGATCACGAAGCCGGCCAGCGCTAACAGACGAAAGGGTCGATCCTGTCCCTTATGGACTCGCTGAAGATTGTTACTCAGAAAACCGACGACTCCGACTATCAGCGCAAACGCGAAAATGATCTGCCAGTAATCGGCGATGGTCTGATTAACGCTGCGAGCCAGCGGGTGGGCCGAGAAGTACTGAGCAAACATCACAACCCCGAAGGCAAAACATACCACGACAGCGATCTTACGGTCCATTAGAAAGTCCACCATCCTTCTGTTGAGCCGTTGGTGACGAAACTGACCGTAGACCAAACAGTCGCCACCACCAGGATAAACATGATGACAACTTTCAGTATATCCTGCGCCCTCACCGAGGCCAGAATAGACCGGTCGCCGGACAAGTAGCCAGAGGCGGCAAACAGTTCTTCACCGATCAAAGTGTAATCGCAGGCAACGATGAAGAACGACAGTTGTATGGTGGAATCGGTGCCGGCTATCTGGATGGCTCCAATACTATTGCCCGTCTCAGCCAGGATCAATGACTCAGCCTCAAAAGTACCCAGCAGGAAAATGGAAGCAGGTTTCAGCCGGCTGATCATACCGTCGACACCAGCGGCATAGGCAAACTGCGACGAGGATACGTATGAAATATCCTCCTGCCGGAACCGGTCGGGGTATCCGGCGCGGATGTATGCTTCCTTCACGACCTCCTGTGCTACCGACATTATCACGGGATCGTGGGTAGGAAAGACGAGCCGGCAGTCATATCGGGCCGTCTTTTCGGCAACATGCGCCAGCATGTTCAGGGAGGCGATTGTCGTTGGTCGTTGGATGTCTCCCCCCCACCCCGGCGTGTACAGAAGCGGCCGCGCCATCTCCGTGGCTCGTCCTATAGCTTCCTCCACTGCTTTGAGCGCCGGGATCTCACGAACTCTGAACTTCTCACGACTGGAACGGTGGTAGGTAGTATAGAGGATAATGGCGATAGCTATGACCGCTGCGATAAGAGTCGGCAGCCGCTCGACATCGAACCAGCCGGGGTCGTTTGCGACAGTCGCTATGATGTAACAGAAATGCACATTGACAAGTACCTGCCGATGATATGAATGGTCAACAACTTTTTCGTTGACCGGGCGACACCGGACGGCTATCCTTTGCTCAGACGACACTGTTTGAATGAGAGGAACTATGTTTAGAATATGTCTGCTTGCGTTACTGGCTCTAATTGTGACCGGTTCAAGTATTGCTGCGAAAACGACTATCGAATGGTGGCAGTTCTGGACCGATCAAAGTGTGAAACCGACCATCCGGGCGATTGTCGATGACTTTGAAAAAGCCAATCCCGACATCAAGGTAAAACTGACCGACCTCACCTGGGCCAACGGTCATGAGAAGATTGTAATCGCTCTGGCCTCCGGGGCCGGTCCGGATGTACTGGAACTCGGTTCGGATTGGATCGCACAGTTCGCGGCCACCGGTCACCTTCGAGACCTGAGTGAGCATCTGTCGCTTGACAGCAACCAGTATCAAGGTCATGGGATGTCCACCTATGAAGGACGACTGTACGCCAAGCCCTGGATACTCGGTACGAGGGTAATGTTCGCCAACCGCGACTTGCTGACTCGTGCGGGGCACGATCCTGAGTTTGCACCCGCCACCCTGGACCAGTTCAAAGAGGCTGCCTTTAAGATTACGGCGTTGGACAAAGATATCTACGGGTGGGGGTCAAACACCGCCGAGAAACATCGACTCTACAAAAAATACTTGCCGTTCTTCTGGTCTGAGGGTGCGCAGATATTCACCGATGACAAACGCTACTGTGTGTTGTCATCGGACAAGGCGATCAAAGCGCTCACACTCTACAAAGAACTGCATGATTCCTGTGGCTATGTGGCCAACCAGCGCGGGATCGAAGACGCGTTTCTGGACGGAAAGATAGGGTTCATTATCTCCGGCGACTGGCTGCTGAAACGTATCGAACTCGAACAACGGGATATCAATCTGGTGTCGACACTGTTTCCCGGTCTGCGTTTTCCAGGCCGGTCGTTTCAGGGTGGTGAGTTCCTGGCTGTCAATGCTGCATCGGATCAAGCCGAGGCGGCGGTGAAGTTGATCGATTTCATAACCTCGCCTGAGGCCCAGGTTCGCTTCTGTAGAGCCAATCGTTCGGCTAACCCATCCAGCAAACAAGCGCAGCAGGACGACTATTTCCAGTCCAACCTGCACCTCCAGACATTCATCAAGCAGATGTCCATGGTCAAACATCCCCCGGTCGATCCGGACTGGGTTTATATTGAGACCGCCATTGAGGATGCGGTCGAGGAAGCGCTGTTTGGATCCGGCCTGCCGGCGGAGGCGTTGCGCCAGGCGCGGCATAAGATCGCAGCGCTAAAGCAAAAATGAGACTGAGCCGATCGAGCAGTCTGGTTCTTTCGCTCCCCTGGCTTGTTACGTTCATTCTTTTCTGGTTGTTCCCGCTTCTCTATTCCCTGATAATGGGATTCAGCGACTATCGGTTGCTGGCAACAGATTTCAACTGGATTGGCTGGGACAACTACCGCGAGTTGTTGGCTGACGACAACTTTCTGTCGGCTCTCAAAAACACCTTTGTATTTGTCCTCGGCACGATTCCCGTGACCACCGTTATCGCCCTTGCTTTGGCGCTGTTGGTCAGTCGCAGCTTCAGGGGGCGCGGACTGTTTCGGGCAGGGTTCTTTCTGCCCTCAGTCACCTCGATGGTGGTAATAGCGCTGATCTTCACCAACCTCTACCAGCGCGGTGGTTATATCGCCCTGTTGGCCCGGTTCGCCGGTTTGTCACCTCCGGAACACGGCTTCTTGTTTGACCGGGCAACCGCCCTGTACTCGATCATGGCCATGGATGTCTGGATGTCGGTGGGATATTATATGTTGATATTTCTGGCCGGCCTCAAAGCTATCCCCGACGAATTGTACGAAGCCGCCGAGTTGAACGGCGCCGGTTGGTGGCGACGTTTCTGGTCGATCACGCTGCCGCTGCTCAGGCCGGTGGCGCTTTTTATCATCGTGATCAACTCCATCAAATCGTTTCAAGTGTTTGTTGAGATCTTCGTAATGACCAAAGGCAAGTTCGACACAGCCACAGCCGTCTATTTCATCTATGAGCAGGGTCTGCAAACTCAATTCAGGTTTGGATACGCATCGGCCGCAGCCTATCTGTTGTTTGTCATCATAGCTGTGTTCTCGATCCTCCAGTTTGTGCTGCTGCGACGGAGGCGGGCACTGTGGTGACATCGAGCCGGACCGGAATCAATCTGTTGCGTTATGTGGGCCTGGGCCTGATCCTGGTCGTGATGTCTTACCCTCTCTTATGGATGTTTCGAGTATCGATCATGGATGTTGCCGGCAGTGTGGCCGGGTCCGGCTGGCTGGCTGGCGGTTTTACTCTGGGTAACTACATCGATCTTATCACTCAGGCCGGACTGGGACGAAACCTGTTCAACTCCGCCCTGGTGGGATTGAGCGTGACGCTGGGTAATATCGTTTTCTGTTTCATGACCGGTTACAGCCTGGCGCGATTTAGGATGCTATCCAACAAGCTCCTGTTCGTTACCGTTATCGTCGTGCTAATGATTCCTGCCCATATTATCATCATCCCACTGTACGTTCTGATGATGAAGACCGGGCTCTACGACTCCTACTGGGCGCTGATCCTGCCGTTTCTGGTGAACCCCATCGGTATCTTCCTGATTAAGCAGTACGTTGAGACGATTCCGCCATCGATGGAGGAAGCTGCCCGTATGGACGGTGCGAGCGACCTGCGGATTCTCTTTACTATTGTGATGCCGCTGTGCCGACCGGCTCTCGCCGTGTTGGCCATTCAGGTGTTTTTCACTAACTGGAATTCTTTCCTGTTCCCGTTCATTCTCACCTCCAGTGATGATCTTCGAACCCTGCCGGTGGCGCTGGCTATGATGCAGGGACATCAGGCTGTCGACTGGCCGCATTTAATGGCCGGTTCGGCTATCGCAGTACTGCCGGTATTGCTGGTGTTCATCATTCTCCAGCGACAAATCGTGTCAGGCATCACTGCCGGTGCGGTCAAGCAGTAAAACATTTCACCACGCGCAGATTTAGCTTGATTTCGTGGGCGTCCGGGTTACGTTGGCAGCGAATTGGAATGCGTAGGTGAAAATGGACATTCAGAAAGGATGATTAGCTAATGAAAATCGTATCACTCACCCTGTGCGTGGCGCTGGCCCTCCTGGTTGCCGGTTGCGGGGTCAACAAGACCTTTGTCGAGGAGCAGATCGCGCAATCCGAGGGTCGTACGGCTGCCCAGATTGCGACGGTGCGCGACAAGACCGACACGAACGCCGCCGAGGTTGCGAAACTGAAGACGCTGGCGAGCGAGCTTTCAACCAAGACGGACATGGCTATCAATCAGGCCAAGGGATTCGAGAACTACCAGATCATCTGGTCCGGCGTTATCAACTTCGATTTCGACAGTTGGGATGTTACCGCCACGGCGGAACAGATCCTCACCGAAGCCGGGCAAAAGCTGGAGCAGCATGGCGGCTCGCTGCTTGAGATCGAGGGTCACACCGACGGCACCGGTTCGATCAAGTACAACTTGATGCTCGGTGAGAAACGGGCCGACGCCGCTAAGCGGTTTCTGGCGGAACGTTTCGGCATCTCGCTCTATCGGATGTTTGTGATGTCCTACGGCAAGACCAAACCGGTTTCGATGCCCGATGAACGCGATGCGGCCTCCAAGAACCGCCGCGTAACTTTGAAGATCTGGGGCAACCCGTAACGAACCCTTCGTTTCCGGATTAGATTCACACAGTCTTGTGCCCGGCGGGTCTTCACACCCGACGGGAGACTATGGTTAGCAGGGGGTAGCTATAGTTGATGGGTGATGGTGTGCCGCAGGCTACGGGGACATGAATTCGAAGATGAGCGGCACGGTCAGTTCCATCAGGACGAAGCCGAGATACAGCGTGGCTCCAACCACAAAACTGATCTGCGCCGCATCTGAAAGTTTTCTGATCGACATGCTCACTCCTTGTCATCAACGCCGGACGGGCGACAACGGCGATCCGAATGAACGGACCAATTCTGTGTTATCACTGCTTCCGGTCACTCTGGTATCTATGTTGAGCAAAGCGCAGGCCGCTAGGTGACTAATTATTGAACAGTTCATGTCGTGCGGTTTATGGGTCCGTAGTCGCTTGCCTAATCAGGGGATACAGCCACGAGCGTCTTGGAAGTCCTAAGCCCGATCCTGCCTTAGGGCGCATTCTCGCTGTGGTCCGTGGACTGTGAGTGTGCAAAACCCTGCATCCGAGACTGGATCGAGTCAACGGGCACCGACGGAGAGCGGGACTCACGGGTCTGACGGGAAAGTCACTCGTCACTTGTTTCTTGCTCATGGATAGCTTAGACTCCCTGAGCATTATGGACAACCACTGATGACGACATTCCGTGTGTCTGATGAATAGAGCTTGACGATGCCTGCAACGTTTCACCAGCGTGTTATTGCCTTGGTCAAAAGGATTCCCGAGGGGAAGGTCGCCACCTATGGACAATTGGCCGGCTTGGCCGGATCGCCAAGAGCAGCCCGGCAGGTAGTGCGTACTCTCCACTCCTCTTCCGAGAAGGAAGGTCTCCCCTGGCATAGGGTCATCAACGCGCAGGGACGCATCTCATTGAAACCAGTATCCGGTTATGAACTCCAGCGGGCGCTTCTGGAAGCGGAGGGAGTTACCTTCGACCGTTCCGGTACGATCGATTTGGAGAAATATCTCTGGTCTCCAAAGTGAGTCTCACCATTCGACAAACGGTGGGCCGCCCGGCGGTGACTTAGGTCCCACTTGGAACCGGTTGCCGCTTTGCTTTCTTGACCTCGTTAACCATCGCTATCACATCATGCCAGAAAGCTGAGCCGCGACTGGCGACAAGGCCGCTCAACAGCCAACCGAGTATCGGATAACCCGCCCAGATGGGTGAGTCCATGCCCAACAGTTCAAACGTGTCCACCTGAGCTACCAGCGACAACGGTATCGCCACCACTAATGCCCCAACCCGAACCCTTCGCTCTCGGGCGGGATCGTCTTTGCTCTTGGTGCCGTCATCCTGGATTCCTCCCAGGTACTTCGAGGCGAAGGCTTTCGCCATGTCCATCACCCGCTCCACCGTCAACGCGAGGGCCGAGATAATGAGCACATAGCCGCCGATCATTTCCAACGCAGTGTCAACACCCATTGCGTCCTCCTTTGGTTAGGTTGAGACCTTTTTTGCGATTGTGTGACACAATGATGCAAAAGTGTTAGAGTCGTGTCAACTGTCAAAACCGGGTGAACTGCACTGGCGGTGGCCCACCGGGCGAATGATACAGAAAGTGCCTTGGCGGGTCCCCTCCTACGGCGGGCCTTCGGCGAGACGGACCCGCTACGGGGATTGAGTCGTGCTTCGACTCCGCTCAGCATGAGGTTGGGCCGCCCGGCGGGGTGGAAATGGGTTCGTTTTGTGTATTTTTGTATTCGGATAATAGGTTCGGTGGTGAATCCGAGGCCTGCATGAGTTGGGAGCGATCTGTTTTGCGCTGGTGGCCATTGGCAGGTCCTTTACCAAGGAATTCCCCGCCGCTTTTTGCGGGGAGGTTGTGGTGTTTGTGTGTGGGGGCGGAGTAAGGAATCGGCTTCGCCGATGTCGAAACCTCGCTTCGCGACCTCTTCGGGTCAGGGATTTCGACCTACGGTACTTAATAAAAAAGGAGACCGGCCAGGGACCAGTCTCCTTTTGAATCATTCCCGCGTCGCATGTGACGCAGGCTTCGTATTCTCGCTGTTAGTACGAGCTACGACCGCGGTTGCCACCACCGCCACGATTGCCACCCTCGGCGCGCGGCTTCGCTTCGTTGACATTCAGCGCGCGTCCGTTCAGGTCCTGACCGTTCAGGCCGGTAATGGCCGCCATCGCCTCGTCTTTTCCCGACATCTCGACAAAAGCAAAACCTCTCGGCTCACCGGTGTATTTGTCTTTGATGATGTTGACGGTTGAGACATCACCAAAACCCGCGAAGGCTTGGCGTAACTGATCTTCTGTCGTATCAAACGACATGTTTCCGATGTAGATGTTCATTCTACACTCCGTTGTTGCTCATCCCGAAGTAAACTCTGTTCCAATGACGTCATGTACTTCCAGATAAAAAATACTGTGCGCGTGATTGCGCGGTCAATTCGAGATTAAGCTTTAGCGGAGAGATGTGGATTATGACAAAACTACGAAAAAGGTCGAACTCAAATCAATACTTACATCTTAAT
>JAUWMW010000319.1 GCA_030612965.1 bacterium | reverse complement strand
ATGAGCGACCGGGCGGCGAATCTTAATTCAGAAGCAGCCGCGGCGTTTTCTTTTGTGGAACCGGAATTGCTGAAACTCGAGGAGGCCCGCCTGCTGGATATGGCCAGTCAGTTTGAGAAAACCGACGAGTACGATTTCTACATCAGGGAACTGATCCGCAGCCGCAAACATGTGCGTTCCGAAGAGGTCGAGGAGTTGCTGGCGCAGTCGGCCGTGATGGCGCGCGGGGCGGAGTCGATCTTCACCATGCTCAACGATGCCGACCTCAAGTATCCGGCGATCAAAGATGAAGACGGTAACGAAGTCACCCTCACCAAGCAGCGCTTTGCCAAGTTCATGGAATCATCGGATCGCCGCGTCCGCAAGGATGCGCACGAGGCATTTTACTCCGTCTACAAGGACCACGTGAACACTACCGGCGCCTCGCTGGCGAGTGGCGTGAACCGCGATCTCTTTTACAGTCGCGCCCGCAAATTCGACAACAGTCTTCACGCCGCTCTCGATGGCGACAACATCCCGTCACAAGTATACCACTCACTGATCAAGACGACCGAGTCCCAGCTTGTAGGTCTCCATCATTACATCGCCTTGCGCAAGCGGCTGTTGAAGTTGGACGAAATCAAGATATATGACCTGCTCTGCCCGCTCTTTCCCGAACGTGACTACGAAGTGCCTTACGACCAGGCTGTCCAGCAGACAATCGAGGCGCTCAATCCGCTCGGAGATGATTACCTCAGCACTTTGAAGCGAGGGTTCGGCTCGCGGTGGGTCGATGTCCTTGAGACGGAGGGGAAGGGGAGCGGCGCTTACAGTTGGGGGAATTACAGCGTGCATCCTTTCGTACTGATGAACTACAACGACACCGTCGACAACATGTTCACGCTCGCACACGAGCTGGGACACGCCCTGCACAGTTTCTACTCCAACAAAACACAGCCGTATCCGAAGGCGCAGTACTCGATATTTGTCGCCGAGGTGGCGTCCACGCTCAACGAGGGTCTACTGATGCAGCACCTTCTCTCGAAGGCAACCGACAAACTCGACAAGCTGTATCTCCTCAACCGCTACGTCGACAACACAGTCGGTACTTTTTTCAACCAGGTCATGTATGCGCACTTCGAACTGGAGATCCATGAACGGGTCGAGAGCGGTGAGGCGTTGTCACCGGACATGCTCAATGAACTTTGGGGCCAACTTACGCAGAAGTATTTCGGGCCGGAGTTATCGCATGATGATCTAAGTGCTTTGAAGTGGAGTCGGGTCCCGCATTTCTATCTGAATTTCTACGTCTACCAGTATGCGACCTCGTACACGGCCTCGCAGGCTATTCTGGATAAATTCCTCGCTGGTGAAGAGGGGTTGGTCCAAAGATACCTGAAACTGATCTCCTCGGGTGGTAACAATCATCCGATCGAACAACTGAAACTGTGCGGCATCGACATGACAACACCGGCTCCGGTCGAGGCTACTCTCAAACTATTCGCCGACCAGATAGACGAGATGGATCGCTTGACGGCGTAGCACCCGGACGAACATCCGGGGCACCCAGCCCATTACGGACTGTCACCCCCGCGCAGGGGCTTGTTGACAAACCCCTTGTGCCACGAGAGCGGGTGGATCGGGGTGCAGGTGCTGTCAGGCGACTCGCCTGACAGCCAGTGGGTTGCAAGACGGGTGTCGGGCGAGGTCGTCCTACACCACCCACGATTGAGACCTTTTTCAACAGGCCCGCACAAGCGGGCGTCCCTCTGGTTTTTACTCCATCGGGAAGAGACGGATGGATTCCCGCCTACGCGGGAATGACAGGGAGGGACGCGGGAATGACAGACAAAAAGTAGGTCGCACACGGTGCCCCACCCAGAGCGTCAGCGTCGGGTGGGTTTGCACGAGTAGAATAGCGAGCAATCGCATGCAACATCAAGCCGAGCTCAACGTAGCTACAGAAAACGAAGACAGTCTGGTCAGGGTTAATTCTGTGTGATCCACAAGCTGACCATCATGACAAGAGGAGGAATCCTGTGAAGTTCTCTGTTCGAGCCGTTGCAGTGCCTTTGGCAGTTCTCTTGGTTCTTGGGGCCTCCGCTTGGTGCCAGGACGAACCAATCAGCATTCAAGACCGGCTCGCCGAATGGCGCCAGGGTGTCTGGATAACCGGAACCGGAACGTACACGATCTGGACGGACTCCCACTACTTCGTCGTCTCCTACGAAGGGGATTCGGCTTCCCCGAACATCTATGTTGGAGCCTCTCAGGTCCGTTTCCACAACAAAGGGATCGCGCGGCAACAGGTTCTCCGCCTCCGCGAAGCCCCCGGTGGCGACAGACAGATGTTCCGGGAAACCGCATTCCAGTCGGATCACAAAGAAGCGCCGATG
>JAUWMW010000067.1 GCA_030612965.1 bacterium | reverse complement strand
ACCTGGTCGCCCGACGGGCGCATGATTGCGTTTTCATCCGATCGCTCAGGCGCACCGCAAGTTTACATCATGGATTCCGACGGCCTGAACGTTCGACGCCTCACCTACCAGACCGGCTATAACGACTCCCCCATCTGGGCGGAGCGAGGTGATCGCATCACTTTTGTATCGCGCACGCGCGGCGGACGATTCGACCTGGCCTCGATAGACACTTCAGGCGTCGGCTATCGTCTCCTGACCGAACTGGGCCACAACGAGAACCCGCACTTCTCACCGGACGGTAAGCACATCGTTTTCTCCTCCACCCGACTTGGGCCGCAGGATATTTTCACGATGGATGTCACCGGTCGTAATCAGCGTCGCCTGACACGTTACAATGGATGCTCCAACCCCGTTTGGGGTCCACTGGTTAAGTGAACTGATGTGTCGTCAGGCGTCTCTGCCTGACGATTTCGAGAATAGGACGGAGGTTCCATGCCGAAATTCTACATACTTGATGTCTTCGCCGAAAAGCGTTACGCCGGCAACCAGCTCGCCGTGGTCCGCGACGGACAGCGCTTCAGCGATGAAGAAATGCAGAAGATTGCCCGTGAGTTCAATTTCTCAGAGACTACTTTCATTCTTTCCGAAAACGAAACTGACGGCGCCTACGGAGTTCGCATCTTCACTCCGGAACGAGAACTACCGTTTGCCGGACACCCCACCCTGGGCACGGCCTGGGTGATCCAGCGAGAGATCCTCGGCAGAGAGATCGGCACTGTCACCTTGAACCTGAAAGCCGGACTCGTCCCGGTCGATTTCACCTACCAGAACGGCGAGGCCGCTGAACTCACCATGCGACAGCTTCCGCCGGAGTTTGGAAACCAGATTGATCCAGCCCGCATTGCCCCTGTGCTGCAGATCAACGAGAGCGATCTCGACCCGCGCTTTCCAGTGCTGGAAGTGTCTACCGGTGTCTTCGACCTGATCGTGCCGCTTCGCACTCTCGATGCGCAGAAGCGCGTGAAGATCGACACCCCGGCGTACTACAACCTGATCGAGAAGCTCGGCGCCAAAGCCATACTGACCTTTTGTCCCGAAACATACGACCCGAATTGCCGGCTCAATGTGCGCTTCTACGCCCACTATTTTGGTGTCCCGGAGGATCCTGCCACCGGCAGCGCCAACGGCTGCCTGGCCGCATATCTGGTTAAACAGCGCTATTTCGGTGAGGACTCCGTCGACATTCGGGTTGAGCAGGGAATTGAGATCGGACGCCCATCGGTGCTGCACCTGATGGCCGAGAAAACCGGTGACAATATTGAGGTTCGCGTTGGCGGGCGGGTCATTATGATAGCCAAAGGTGAACTTGTCACGTGAGGGGTTGATTCTTGTCCCTTATGGGCGGCAGACGTCCCCGGGGTTGTCCCACAAGATCGTTTCGTCGGGTCTTGGACTCGACGAAGTCGAGGGTGTGACCCGACGATTACTCATAAGCCCTTGTTGCACTGTAGGACTATCAGCCGGCAGGTCACACGTTTGCCTTCGGCAACCGCAAGACCCGCCGGAACACGCGCTTCTGGGACAGTCTCTCCTCGTCTGTCCTGAAGTTGCTTTTCTCTTTCGCGTAGCGGCGGGGCTTGTCTCCGCCGGGCCACAAATGGCTTGTTTCGCAGGGTCCTGATCCGCGTAGGCGGATTGTGACCCTGCGCTCTTCTCCACAGTGTTGCGGAGGGTACGTCTGGGAAACCGGCGGTTCTCACGACCTCCTCCGGATGTCGAAGGAACCACCGGAACATGCAATTCTTGTCTCTTGTGGGCGAAGCAAGGCCACCCCCTACGCGCGCTTACGGTGACACTTGTCTCGCCAAAATACCCGAAACTACCCCCCTCAAATAGTTCACTTTTTTATTGACCGCCCACAAGACGTACTGTAGATTTCCGGAACTTGGTGAGAATGTTGTAGAGAGTGTGCATAAAAACGAGGAAGGTTGATGATGAAGAAGCTAATCGTACTCGGGATCATTGGGATCTTTGCTCTTTCGTACATGGGCTGTGGTGAACCTCCGCCACCACCACCGCCGCCAGCGCCAACGCCGGCGCCAACGGCAGCGTTTGTCGGCAACCCGACCGTCGGTCTTCAGCCGCTACTGGTTAACTTCACTGATCAGTCGATCGGAAATCCGACTAGTTGGAGTTGGGACTTCGGTGACGGGGTGGGAACCTCGACCGAACAGAACCCGAGCTACACCTACACGGCGACTGGTTCGTACACGGTTACGCTGACCGCAACCAGCGACTATGGTTCCGGCCAGGAAACTAAGGTTGATTACGTCATGGTGACCGCACCGCCGCCGCCGGAACTCAAGCAGGCGCAGCTACAGACGGTGTACTTCGCCTTTGATAAGTTCAATCTCACGGCCGAGGCCAAGTCGGCTTTGGATCACAACTACGATCTGTTGATGGAGTTCACGGACGCCATTCTCAAGCTCGAGGGTCACTGTGATGAGCGCGGCACGGTTGAATACAACCTGTCGCTGGGTGAGAAGCGCGCCATGTCCGCTATGGAGTATTTGCTTGGACGCGGCGTTCCGGACAATCGACTGTCGACTATCAGTTATGGTAAGGAACGACCGGTTGATCCGGGTCACAACGAAGATGCCTGGAAACAGAATCGTCGCTGTGAGTTCCGAATCATATCACAGTAGTTGAGTGTCATGAGTAACCGAGTCAAAATGATCATAGCCGCCATCCTCGTGATGGCGGTTATGTTTATGGGTGTACTCTTGGGCGGCTGTGCCACTCACAAGCAGGCTCAGACTATCCAGCGGGATGTACAGGCGCTCCGGACAGAGAATGCCAAGACGCAAGAGCTGCTGGCGCGCGTTGATTCCATCATCGCTGTCGGCGCCGAAGAGGACGGCCGCTTGCGCGGTGAAATCAGGACATCGGTCGACGAATTGCATCGCCAGATCGCTATGCTTCTCGAGAATTACAGCGAACTGATGGTCAGGCTCAACGAATGCTGCCAGGGACGTGAAGTCATTTATGTGAAGCCATCACCGGGAGCGCAGTCTGACCCTGTCAAACCTCCGGACACCGCTATTGTACCGACCATCAACTGTGATGAGACCTATGACGAGTTCTTCATCCTGGTGCGACAACAGGAGTATGAGAAGGCTATCGCTGGTTTCCGGAATTTCCTGGAACACTGTCCAGAACATGATAACGTTCCAAACGCCTATTACTGGATCGGCGAAAGCTATTATATGTCGGACAAGTTCGCCGAAGCCATTACCGAATTCGAGTACCTGACCAACGAACACAAGAGTTCGCCCAACGTCGACCGGGCGCTTTACAAGCTGGCTCGCTCTCACGAAGAACTCGGGCACAAGGATCAGGCGAAAGTTATCTACCAACAATTGGTCGATGATTTTCCCGGCACCCTGTCGGCGGAGCAGGCCCGGGATCGTTTGAAGGAACTCTAATGCCGTGACGATCCGGTCGGCCAGACTGAGAATCTCCACCCCGACCGAGCCGATAGCGCCCGGCCGGGGTTTTTATCAACTGGAAGAAGATGCGCTCTACGTCCAGATTGGCGCCCTGGCGCCGCAACACCGATTCTTCTCATATCTTGATTCTGAGTTCGTCAGCCTGCAATTCGACCATAACGCCCTCCTTATTTTCATCGAGGTAACTCTGCCCCGCCGCCGCTGGGAAGTCGACGACAAGCTGATTATGCCATCCGTGGTGGATCCGGCCGACATCCGCTGGCTGGAATTCCGGGAGACGATCCGCGAACCCCGAATCACGACCAACAAGACACAAACCCGGCTGCGCCTGCAGTTCACGCACAACTCACCATCGCGCAGTTTCTACATAGCTGACCATGTGATCCTGCAAGCCGACAACAATGACTATCTGGCGGCAATTTGGATCGATGATATCGAGGATGACCTGGCTGGCCAGGAAATCGCAGCCTTCCGCAAACAGCTTCTGCACCGACACCAGTCCGCATAGTTGTTGACACTCTCGTCCGGCGCTTCTTTATTGCCGTCATGGCTGCACCGGACAAGAAGATACTGGCAGAACTGAAGAAGCTGCGCGCCGAGATCGACCGGCACAACCGCCTCTATTACGTCGACGACAACCCAGCTATCTCCGATGCTGAGTACGATCGTCTTTTCGATCACCTGCTTGAGATCGAGCGGCAGTTTCCGGAGTTGGTCACTCCCGACTCGCCCAGCCAACGGGTGGGCGCACCGGTCTCGAAGAAGTTTGCAGTGGTTCAACACCGCGTGCCGATGCTGTCACTGCAAAAGGTCACCAGCGAAGAAGAGTTCGAGCAGTTTGACCGCCGAGTCAGGGAAGGACTCGAGACGTCCGGCGAAATAGAATACATCACGGAGCCCAAACTCGACGGTCTGGCAGTAGAATTGGTTTACGAGCACGGCCTGTTCGTCCTTGGTTCCACGCGCGGCGACGGCAGGAGCGGCGAGAATATCACGGTCAACCTTAGAACATTGAGAACGGTCCCGCTGAGACTGTCGGAGGAGACAGCCAAACGCTGTCCTTTGCTGGAGGTTCGCGGCGAGGTAATCATGAAGAAGTCGGCCTTTGCCCACTTGAACGATGCTCTGGAAGCTAACAATCTGCCACCATTAGCCAACCCGCGCAATGCCGCCGCCGGGTCGCTAAGGCAACTGGACTCATCGGTCACAGCCTCGCGCCCGCTAATGTTCTATGCCTACGGCATCTCCGATACCGATCTGGAGTCTCTGGACCGCCACCAACGTGTTATGGAACTGCTGCGACATGAGGGCTTCCTCATCAATGATCTTATCGCACCTACCACCGGAACTGAAGCCGTGGGTCGGGCTTTCGAGACACTGCAGTCAGCCAGAGAGCAGCTCGACTATGAGATCGACGGCATGGTGGTCAAGGTGGATCGCTTCAATCAGCAAACCATTCTCGGACAGATATCGCGTGCGCCGCGCTGGGCTGTGGCTTGGAAGTTCGCAGCCGAGACGGCGCCGACAGTGGTGGAAGAAATCGAGTTCTCGGTCGGGCGTACCGGGGTCGTGACCCCGGTGGCTACGTTCGAGCCCGTGAAAGTATCCGGCGTCTATGTTTCCCGCGCTACGCTGCACAATGCGGACCGGATCCAGGAGCTCGATATCCGCAAAGGTGACACCGTAACCGTGCGTCGGGCAGGGGATGTCATTCCGGAAGTGGTCGACGTCGACAAAAGCAAGAGGGTCAAAGGGACGCGGCCCGTAGAGTTCCGCAAAAAGTGTCCATCCTGCGAAGAACCGATCACCCGCTCGGAGGGCGAGGCGGCGCACCGCTGTCTCAACCCGGCTTGCCCGGCCCAACTGGAGCGGCGCCTTTTTCACTTTGCTTCCAAGTCAGGTTTTGACATCGAAGGACTCGGCGGCAAGTTGGCCCGCCAACTCATCGATGAAAAACTGGTCCGGAACCCGGCCGATCTTTTCTTCCTGACCAAAGAACAACTCCTGCCACTTGACCTGATGGCCGAGAAGAAGGCTCAGAACCTCCTGAATGCTATCGATCAATCACGCACCACACCACTGCCACGCTTGATCTACGCTCTGGGTATCCCTAGTGTCGGCGAAGCCGCCGCCGGACTCTTGGCGGGCCAGTTTGAGACGTTCGAAAAGTTTGAGACCACCTCTACCGAGGAACTGACAGCGGTGGACGGGATCGGTCCGATCATCGCCGCCTGCATCGGCGACTTTTTTGCCAACGAAGGCAATCAATCGATGCTGAAACGAATGCGCGAAGGAGGTGTGCAGTTTCCGGTTTTCCAGTCACTTGCTGCAACCGGGAAACTGGCCGGCAAGACCTTTGTCATCACTGGCACGCTGTCTCAACCGCGTGGCTATTTCAAGAACCTGATCGAAGAGCACGGTGGAAGAGTTGCCTCGGCGGTATCAGCAAAAACGAACTATTTGCTTGGTGGAGCCGACGCCGGATCAAAACTGGCCAAAGCACGCAAACTCGGAACGACCATCATCAATGAGTCCGGACTGGAGCAACTGCTCAACAACACCAACGACTAACTCCCCCACCCGGGCCTGTTAACCGACAGTCTATCAGAGACTGTCCAATTTCTTCTCGAGCTTCTTAAGCTGTTTGACCAACCTGTCCACTTTGGTCTCAAGCTTCTTCATGTCAGACTGCCTGGCCAGGTTGAGTTTCTTAACCGCCCCGGTCACTTCCTGCTGAGCTCGACCGGCCTCTTTGAGGACCCTCTCCTTCAACTGGGAAGTAGATTTCTCGGCCTTATCCAGTAGCTCCATCACAGCCTGTTTGCGTTTGGACTTGTCCAGATCACCTTTCTTGATAAGATCATCGATGACCTTCTCGGCCTTGGCCTTGGTAACCTGGAAGGCGCCGATCGACGCCAACACGGTGTTTTTCAGAATAGACATGGACTTCTCACCTCCTACCATTATGAGTTTGGAAAACACTTCTTTGGTCTGTCGTCTGTCACCCCACCGGGATGCCTCACTGATCATGATCCGCCCCAGTACGGCCAGCGTGATATCGCGACCGGAGGCAGTATCCACGATTTTGACATCAGCGCCCTCACGCACCATTGAGGCCAGATGAGACTGGGTGATGGTGCGACTATCGGTTGTGTCGTACAGACGCCGATTACTGTATCGCTTAATGACTCTCATAACCTACTCATCCTATTATAGTGCAGCGCACAACAAATGTCAACAAAAAAATACCGACCGGCTCAATGCTTGCCGGTCGACAGCAGAACGATATTGACGATTTCCAAGAGCCGTTCGCAGGAAAACGGCTTCTTGATAAACATGTCACCGCCGGAGCGGAACGAGCGCCCCATGTCGTCAGTCCTGTCTTTGCCGGTCAGAAAGATGATTGGTACCCCGGCGAACTGCGGGTCTGCCTTCAGTTGCTGACAGATGTCGTAACCGTCTACGCCGGGCATCATGATGTCCAGAAGAACCACGTCAGGCTTGAAAGCGCGGGCCTTTTCGACCGCCTCACTGGGTGAATTCTCAACGGCTACCTGATAGCCTGATTCTACCAGGAAGGTCTCAACGATCTCAGTGATTTCGGGCTCGTCGTCTATTACGAGAATACGGGCTGTGCTTATCTTGACCTTCTGGGTCACGGTTTCTTCCTTTGGTCGAGGCCAGCCGGCATGGCTGGATTATCTCTTATAGTCTGATATGTCGGCTTTCCCACTGCAAAACTTTACCAGGGTAAGAAGATCAGGTTGTCAGCGACATGAAGGTCAGATTGACCAGGTCCGTGATCTGCTGTTTCTTGAACGGCTTTCTCATAAACGTTGTGGCGCCGGTGGCAAAGGCTTTGCCGCCATCCTCTTCGGCTGATCGTCCGGTCAGGAAAATCACCGGCACATCCTTGAGCGACGAGTTCCGCTTGATCAATTCGGTAGCACCATAACCGTCCAGATCCGGCATGAGGATATCCATGATTATCAAATCCGGACGGACTTTCATGGCTATTTCTACGGCCTGGCGACCTGATCGGACGCAATGCACCTGGTAGCCCTCGCGCTGAAGGATATTCATTAGCAGATCAACGATAACTTCCTCGTCGTCCACCACCAGAATCGTGGCTGGTTTCTTCGGATTGCCAGAAGCCATTAGTCGTCCTTCTACGCAACAGGCCAATGCCCGTTTTGCTCCCCATACTCTCTTCTACATTAGTCGACCTGAGGATGCTGAAGCTTTAGGATCACGACATCCCGTCAACTATGGACCTACTGCCGGCGCAGCGATTTTAATTGCCATCAGAGGCTCTTTCACCTATTCTTGGCGCCATGAAAGAGGATGTGCAAATTCGCTATGTCACTCGAAATCGGAAGGCCTGGCACGATTATACGATACTGAACAAACTTGAAGCCGGAATCGAGTTGAAGGGGGCGGAGGTCAAGTCTATTCGTGAGGGAAAAGTCAATTTGTCGGACGCACATGCCGTTGTCGAAGGCAGTCAGGTATTACTGAGGAATCTGCATATATCACCCTACAAGATGGCCACCGACGTCGAGCAGGACCCCCTGCGAACCAGACGCCTCCTCTTGCACAAGAGAGAAATCCGCAAGCTGTTTGTTCAGACTGAACAGAAAGGAATGACCCTGATCCCTTTGGCCATCTATTTCAAGGGGAACCTGGTCAAGATTGAACTGGCTGTGGCCGTGGGGCGTAAAAGGCATGACAAGCGCCAGGCTATTGCCGAGGCGGAAGCGGACAGGAATATCAAGAAGGCTCTCAGGAAAGACTATTAATGCAAGCCCGGTCCAGACAACTATTCAGCATTCTGTTACTCACAACCGTGCTTGCCTGCTCAGTGTCCGCCGATACTGTCGAGGTTGCTTTCTCCGGCGGCAAGCAGAATATCGCTGCCTACCGGCAAAATCGTATCACCTATCTGTCCTTCTCCGAACTGGCCGAGATACTTGGCGGCACCCTTGACTGGGAAACGGTGGGCCACCAAATCAGTTACACCGACGGCGTCAACCGGTTTGATTTTGTGCTCAACTCTCCCTTCTTCAAGCTCAACGACAACAGCTACAACATGACCTTCCCGGCAGACCTCCGAAACGGTCAACTGTATCTTCCGGCCGAGACCTTTGTCAGCTTCCTCAACGGCGCCCTGCCCCAATCGATATCTTTCAACGGTGAGCAGGCGTTGCTTAGGATCGATTCGGAGTATTTCAACGTCACCGATCTGGTCGTGGCGCGCAAGGCCAACGGTCTGCTGATTGAGATACTGCTCACCGGTGCTCTGCCGTATGAGATATTTCAAACTGAGGGCAACTGGCTAAACGTTTCCATCACTAACGGCCGGATCAACCAGTCTCAGATCGAGAGCCGCAAAGACTCGCGTTACATGTACAAACTGTCGACGCACCAGGCGGCCGGGTCGGGTCAGGTGTCGATGCGGCTTAAGGGCAAGGTGCAAAAATTTCATCACAAGCTGGCCTACAACCCGCCGCGCATTCAGATAACGATTGCCGATGCCGGTTTTTCTCTGGACACCTCCTCCACCACTCCGATAGTGGGACCGGACGACAAAATCGACGTCATCGTAATTGATCCCGGTCACGGTGGGTCTGATTACGGTGCTATCGGACCGGGTGGCACTCGCGAGAAGACGGTGGTACTCGAAATCGCCCGGGAGTTGGCCAAGCTCATCCGCAAGGACAAGCAGTTTCGGGTGGTGATGACGCGCGACCGGGACCGCTATATCTCACTCGATCAGCGCGCAAGGATCGCCAATGATGCCGGCGCGGACCTGTTCATTTCCATCCATGCCAACGCCTCGGTCAAGAAAAAGGCCCGCGGCTGGAATGTCTTCTTTTTGGCACCCGCCAAAAACGACTCGGCCAGGTCGGTGGCTCAGTTTGAAAACAGCTTTTTCCTCAAAGAACGATCCGCCCTCGAAGCACATCGCGGCGATTCCGCCTCGCCACCGGATGAATATGGACTCGAGAACCCGATTCTCAGCATCCTCAACGAGATGATCATGACCGAGTTCCAGGCCGAATCGCATGACCTGGCCATGATGCTCGCGCGTGAGTTTCGCAAGAATCTCAAGATCCCGTCTCGGGGGGTCGATCAAGCCGGATTCTTTGTGTTGAACAAAGTGTTCACACCGTCGGTGCTGATCGAGGCTGGTTTCATCTCCAACAAGAAAGAGGAGAAGACGATCAAAAGCAGCAAGTTTCACAAACGGGTGGCTAGGGCAATTTACAATGCCATCAAGAAGTTCAAAGCCAAGTACGAATCAAAGAATCAGGACAAGAGCGGATGACCAGCCCTTCCTCGATTTCGCCAACGGCGCCGATCGGCATCTTTGACTCCGGTGTGGGCGGCCTCACCGTCGCCCGGGAGTTGTTCAAACTGCTGCCG
Source organism: bacterium (assembly GCA_030612965.1). Classification (GTDB taxonomy): domain Bacteria; phylum Zixibacteria; class MSB-5A5; order GN15; family FEB-12; genus JAJRTA01. The sequence goes on along the minus strand of JAUWMW010000067.1, from coordinate 74 downwards.
CATGAAGACGTTGTCTATTTCGGCGACGTCGGCCGCTACCCGTATGGCGGTCGCTCTAAAGAGATCATCACCCG
>JAUWMW010000166.1 GCA_030612965.1 bacterium | reverse complement strand
AGCCCTTCGCCAAGCCACTCCATCGTCGTGATCAAACCCAGTGACGGTACCACACGAGCACCACATTGTTCTATCCGGTCGCTGTAGTCCCTGGTCGTTAGCGGCGCTTCAACGCGCACCCGGTAACCGCCATCAAAGAATGTGGGAGGATACATCGCAAAGTTGTAGAAGTACACCAGTCGGTCAAACGCCTTAGGATTGGCGTCGCCAACCAGGGTTGCGTAAAGGAAGTTGTAGTCGCTGGAGTTGTAAACTGAAGCAAGCGCGGCCCGCGCTTGAGGACAACTCGTTCAGCCGCCGGAGCCGGATTGCTCCACCCAGACTGTGTGCGTGAAACCAGCCTCGGTGCTGTTAAGACCTAATAGTCCTTGAGATCGATTTCGGCCTCGAGGGCGAAATCGAGAAAACCGAAACCGTAAGGATCACCGTTGCCGTCGGTCCACTGCGATACCGGCTCAACCATGAAGATTCGCACAGTACCGGTGTAATCGGCCGCCGGGACTGACAAGGGCAGAAGAATACACAGGAAGAACAGTCCCACCATCTTGCTGTTTGTGACATTCATTGTTGCGAACTTACCTCATCTCTCTGGGCGGTGATGTCGTTCAATCATATGCCAGATATATCCGTTGTTGATACCAAGTCAGGGCGACATTTGCGCGCCGCCGCCTGGCTATACACCTCGGTCGATTCCATGCAGACATGCAGGGTCGCTCATAAAAGCAAAAGCCGGCAAATATGTGATTGGCCGGTGAAGATTATTGCGTACCATGTACTGCACAAATGAGCAGTATGTGAGTGCGCTTTTCGCGCTAGGCGCGCAGCGCGAGAGACACGGCTTGACCGTGCGCGCGATGCGCGTCCGCAACTTCACCCTGAGCGGAGTCGAAGGGTGACCGGGACAAGCCCGGTTTCTTTCGGGCGTGTTCGGTGAACTAAGTGAGTACAGACTTGTAGGTCGAAACCCCTGGTCCGAAGGACCGCCGGAGGCGGGTTTCGACATCCGTGGCAGATCAGTCTTGTAGGTCAGACCTGACCTACATGAATGGATTCCCGCCTTCGCGGGAATGACAATTCGGGGCGCTTAGTCCCCGTAGGGTGGGTCCGTCTTCGGACCCGCCGGGGGCCATACACGGAAGGGGCAGACCGGAAGGTCTGCCGCGCACAAAACGCGCAATGTAGGGCAGGATCCCTGCGATCCTGCCGCGCGCAAAGCGCAAAAAAACAGGCTTGCCTGTGAATGACATCGACAAACACAGATTACCGCCGGATCAACTACGGCAACTGATAACTCAAAAATGGCCCGAAGCCGTCGCTTTGACCGCTGGATTATCCGAACCGATTTTCCAAACCGGTATTGCAAATCTTGATGCTCTTTTTCCCCGGCAGGGCATTCCGTACGGCCAACTTATCGAGATCACCGGTGAGGATGGATCGGGGAAGACAAGTTTCCTCTTTGTGATACTGGCGGCTCTCACCAAAACCGGGACAGTGGCGTACATCGACCTTTCCGGTTCTTTCTTTCCGGCTGCGGCGGCTACCTGTGGGGTAGATATAAAAGAGCTGGTGGTGGTAAGACCGGACAACCTGCCGTCAGGCCTGCGCGCAGCGGAGTTGGTTTTGTCAAAGCGAGTGGCTCACTGTATTGTCCTGGACCTGACCAACCAAAAGAGTGATCTGTCACAAAGAAGTGATTTATCACTGTCGTCGCTGTTGCATCGATTGCGGCAACAAACAGCGCGCTCCAAAGCGCTGGTTATTTTCCTGACCGAGAACAACAACGCATCCAACCCGATAATCCCGGCCAGCACTGTAGCGTTACGGCTGGAAGTGGCTCGCGTGACACCCTCAAAACTAAAAGTCACCGTCACCAAAAGCAGAATCTCCAGGGAAGGAGCGCACGTGGAGATAGCATTAAATGGATAGTGAACGTATCGCTTGCGTACTGCTCGAAGAATTCTCGCTGGAGATGTTCTACCAAAAGGAACCATCGCCGGCTGAGCAACCATTGGCGCTCACCGAGGAGGATCGCAAGTCGGCGCCGATCGTCGCCATGAACCAGGCAGCGACGGAGCACGGCGTTTTGATAAACAGTACCGTTCCTCAGGCGCACACAGTCTGTCCTGATTTGATTGTCAAAGTACGCAACACCGAAAAGGAAACCAGCGAATCACAGAAGCTTCTGAAAGCACTTCAGACTATCGGTCCTTTTGCAGAAAAAGGCGCCGACAGCACCGGCGGTGCCCTTACTATTTTTATGGAAGTAAACGGACTGATGCGCCTTCACAAGAGCGAAACCGTCATCACAAAAAAGATCATTGCGCTTGTTGAGTCGCTCGGTTACCCGGCGAAAGTGGGCGTTGCCGACAATAAGTTTATCGCCAAAATCGCCGCGGAAACATCGAAGGATAATCGGTTCACTATAGTAAGCAAAGGCGCTGGTAGCGCTTTCATTGAGAGCCTTGACATTGAACATCTGGCTCTGTCATCCGACACCCTTGAGACCCTGCGCGATCTTGATCTCAAAACAATCGGACGTCTGGCCGAGTTTCCCGCCAACGAAATAGCGCAGCGCTTCGGCGCCGAAGGAGCAACCCTGTCGCACTTATCGCGCGGATGTGACCCACAACAGTTCCTGCGTGTTCACCCGAAAGAGGATATGTCGAATGAGATGCATCTCACCTACCGAATCTACAACACCGCCACTATTATTCATCATGTCCAACAACTCCTGCAACCGTTGTTGACCTGTCTGGGTCAACAGGGTTATGCTTGCAGTCGGGTCATGCTGAAGCTGTCACTTGAAAACCACACCGAAAAAAAACTGACCCTGTCAGTTGAGAAACCAACCCTGTCCATCAGGAAACTCTCGCGGCAACTACGTTCTCAATTGGAGCGGCTGAAACTACCTGCAGCCGTTACCGATCTGATTGTAATCATCCCTCGCAAAACAATCACCCCGCTACCTTCCCGGCAACTCAACTTCGACCACCACCGACAAGTTGGTTCTATGGACAACAACATCACCTTGAAAGATCACAAGCTTTATACTGTGAGTCTTAACCCAACTCTGCTCCCGGAACAGAATTTCCACCTCTCCCCTCTCGATACCAGACGACGGATCAAAGGCACAAACATGCACGATACCGGCACTCTCTTTTCGGACCGTTTTTCTCGTCCGGCAACAGTCGCATACTGTTATCACAACATCGGTGGGCTACGACTCTTTCCATTGCCGATAGAAACCAACATCACCACTGTCAACGGCACACCGGTTTCGATAGAACATCATCGTGGTGACCGTCAGCAGATTGACCGCCGGTACGGACCCTGGGAGCTTTCCGGGGGCTGGTGGCATGGTGGCTTTGATCGTCTCTATTATGAATTGCACACCGCCGACAACCGGCGGTATCTTTTCTTTTTCGATCGGTTACGTTCACGATGGTTCCTTCACGGTATTTTCGATTAACGGGCGCATAAATGCGGACTTGCGGGGTGCCCCACAGCTTGGGACTTGTTGAACAATCCCGAGAGCCGTCATTGCGAGGAGTCCGCCGCGGCGGACGACGCGGCAATCTCAATTCGTTGGGCAACTCGAAGAATGAGATTGCCGCGCTCCCTATGGTCGCTCGCAATGACAACCAATTGACAAGGGGCAGACAGGGACGTCTGCCGCCCACAAGAACCCTATTTTGAAACATCCCCGCACCAATCTCCGTTTACACTGGTATGCTCGATCCCATTTCAAATACAGATAAAACCGAGTTTATCTGCTTTTCAGTCACCGGACTTGACAAGCCAAGAGGGCTGACCTTTATTCGCAGGCAGCAAGAAAGATGATGCAGTACTTATTAATTCATTCCCGGAGGATTCTATGAAAAGGAGTTCTTTCTGGCCCATCGTTACGGCGTGTCTGGTGCTTATGACGGCACCGGCGCTTTTCGGTTTCGACTTTTCCGAACTGGAAGGGACAGTATCCGAAACGACGCTGGACAACGGCCTGAAGATCATTGTGATGGAGCGCCATGACGCTCCCGTAGCGTCGTTTGTCACTTTTGCCAATGTGGGTGGTGTCGACGATCCCAAGGAGTACACCGGTTTGGCGCACATGCTCGAACACATGGCTTTCAAGGGCACCACCACGCTCGGCACTACCGATCTGGAGGCGGAGTTGAAGGCGATGGCGGTCGAGGATTCAATCTGGGCGCTTCTTCGCGCCGAACGCAAGATGGGATTGCGGGCTGACTCGACGCGGCTGGAGGAACTACAGCAGGCGTTCGACGACGCTATCGAAGCAGCCAATCAGTACGTGGAATCGAATGAATTCGATCACATCCTTGAAAAGGAAGGTGGGACAGGTATAAACGCCGGCACCGGCAAGGACATGACTCAGTATATTATGAGCCTGCCTTCAAACAAGCTGGAACTCTGGATGGCAATGGAGTCCGAGCGCTTCCTCAACCCGGTGCTGCGCGAGATGTATCGTGAGCGCAACGTGATCGTTAATGAGCGTTTGCAGGTGCTGGACAACAACCCGATCATGCGTACTATCGATGCCATGCAGTCGACTGCGTTCTCGGCCCACCCGTACGGCATTTCGATCGTCGGTCACATGTCGGACATCAAGAACTATAGCCGCGATGCGGTGAAAGAGTATTTCAAGAAGTATTACATCCCTTCAAACCTTATTGTGGCCATCGTTGGCGATGTCAAACCGAAGGAAGTATTCAAGCTGGCCAAGAAATATTGGGGTCGGATCCCGTCGGGTCCCAAGCCGGAACGAGTCGCCACTATCGAACCCCCGCAGAAGGGTGAGAAACGGGTAACATTGCACGACCCCGCCCAACCGCTCTTTGCCGTGGCTTATCATATTCCCAGTGGAACGCATCCGGATTGGCCGGTTTTTGAAGCTATCTCCGATTACCTCGGCCAGGGTAGAACATCTCTCCTGTACAAGAATCTTGTCAAGGAAAAGAAGATCGCTTCCAACGTTGGCACCTGGCCGGGTTATCCCGGCAACAAATATCCATGCCTTTGCATCGCTTATGCCATGCCGGCTACAGACCACACCAATGAAGAGTGTGAGGAGCAAATCTTCGCCGAAATCGAACGACTCAAAGAAGAGTTGATCCCGATTGAGGAAGTCGACAAGATCAAGGCCCGTGCAAAAGCCGGTTTTGTCAACGGCCTGCGCAACAATCTTGGAATGGCCATTCAGTTGGCCGGGTTTCAGAACGACTACGGCGACTGGCGCGAACTGTTCCGCGAGTTGGATCGGATCAAC
>JAUWMW010000179.1 GCA_030612965.1 bacterium | reverse complement strand
AAGTTTCTTTTACGATCGGCAGTTGCAGATAATCTTCATGAATCTCAACAAGGATGGATACTCGCTGCCAACGATCATCGACATGAAGGGAAATGAGATTCCGTTCCCCGAAATCGGAATCGGAATCGTCGATGGAGTTTCGACCAACGATTCCGGCGACGTTGTCTTCACTTTCAATTCCCCGACGGTAGCTCCGACGGCGTACAAATTCCATCTCGGAGACAGTGAAAAAACGATGATCGCCAAGGTCTCAACGTTTGGTTTCGATTTCTCGAACGTATCTGTCGAGATCATTCGTTATCCTTCCGAAGACGGCACAATGATTCCATCACTTATTTACATTCCGAAATCGGCTAAGAAGGACGGGACTAATCCGGCCATTGTCGAATACCACGGCGGCCCCGCCGGTCAGCATCTTCCGTACTTTCAGAGAAATCTGGCCTTTGCATTATCAAAAGGGTTTATCTTCATGCGCCCCAATGTGCGGGGATCGTCCGGTTACGGTCCGGCCTGGGAGCAGGCGGATAATCTCGAAGGACGGCTCGTTGCTCTCCAGGATGCTGAGTGTGCCATTGATTATCTAATCACCGAAGGCTGGTCCAATCCCGATAAGATTGCCATTTGGGGAGCGTCGTACGGTGGTTACACGGTCGACTGGCTCTCGGCTCAAGCACCAGAGAAATTCGCGGTGGCGGTTTCCGATGTCGGCGTATCACATCCCGATCATACGATCGAGCATTCCAATCCGGTATTCATTCCATATTGGAATTCGGAATACGGTCCGGTTGGAAGTGAGATCAATCGCAAGGTGGCCCCGATCTTTTATGCAGAGAATGTCTCCAAGCCGATTCTGGTTACCGGTGGGTTCAATGATCCTCGGGTGCCGCCGTCCGATCCCAGACGATTCGCTTACGTTCTCAACAAACTGGGCAAACAGGTCTGGTATTTTGAAGAGGTCGAGGCGGGCCATGGCTCTTCCGGCAAACAGCAGGTTATTCGGGACCTTGCCCGCAATTATGTCTTCACGATGATGCATATTATGGATTGACGAGACCAAGAGTAAAGAAAGGGCAGCGGCGAATCTCTCTCGCCGTGCCCTTTCAGCAGACAACGTGGATGGGCCGGGGCATATTTGGGTCGATAAGCAGCATGTAACGATCTCTGAAAACCCAGGGCTGAGCCTCGGGCCACCGGGCCAGACAGAGCATTTACACAATACCCTTGATTGAATGGTCGTTCACGCTCCCGCGAAAAAAGAATTGCCATTTGCGGATAAATCGTTCTATCTTTAGGAAAGACAAGACAAGAACCTTTTGTTTAACTATACACGAGGGACGTACCGTGAAAAAGAGAACGAATGTTGCAGGAATTTTGATTCTCGTTGTTCTGTTGTTGGCGGCATGCGGGCAGTCATCAGACCAGAAAGCGAACACATCGACTCAGAAGAAAAGCGCGCCGGTTGAGGTAACACCTGCTGCTGAACCCAACCTGATTGGCGAGTGGACAGTGATATCAACAGATTCGACACACCATGCCGGTCTGATCGTGCGTGAGGACGGCACCTATACTCGGATCGTTGTCGACGGCTCTGTTACCGGCCCGTACGAACTCGATACGACGCAATCGCCGTGTGCTCTCGATCTTTGTATTAGTAAATGCGGTGGACCCGGCTCGGAATGGACAACGCTTGTCTGTATTTTTCGATTTCACACTGCTGACACGCTGGAGTTGCGTTACTCGCCCACTAACGAGCGGTACAAAGAATTTGCGGAAAAGCCGGGTGAGAATACGGTATTTTATCTTCTAAAAACGGCCGAATCGAAGACCGAGTAGGTCTACATACAATTGTAGGAAAAAACCGTCTCCACAGTGAGCGGTGGGTGGCCCGGACATTCGGGCTTGTTGAAAAGCCCCGAGAACCATCATTGCGAGGAGTCCGCCGCGGCGGACGACGCGGCAATCTCAATTCGTTGGGCGACATACAGGATGAGATTGCCGCGCTCTCCGCCGGTGGCGGATCGCTCGCAATGACAACCAAATGGACTTTATCAACACTCCTAATATGCAGGGCTCCTTGAGTCAAACAACGGCCACGGCATCGATCTCCACCAACGCGCCCCAGGGCAGTTCTTTGGCGGCCAGAGTTGCCCGGGCCGGAGGCTGTTTGTCGAAGAACTCGCCGTAGACATCATTCACGGCTCCGAAATCGGCCATGTTCGCCAGATAGATTGTTGTCTTCACCACTTTTGAAAAGCCGGCCCCGGCAGCCTTCAAGACTGCCTGCAGGTTGGTCATTACCTGGCGGCATTGTTCCTCGGCTGTCGTCCCGACAAGTTCGCCTGACTTGGGATTTAAGGCAATTTGACCTGAGCAATAGATGGTGGCGCCGGCGGCGACTTTCACTGCCTGTGAGTAGGGACCGATCGCGGTCGGAGCGCCGTCGGTTGAGATGATCTGTTTCATGTTTTCTCCATTTGTTTTCTCCCGTGGACGATGTACGTTTTCGTGTGCCGGCATTTGACCACGCTTGACCGGGCGGCAGCCTCGGGACGTCCGCCGCATACGAAGGTAATATATTGAACCGATCCTCAGCGCAACAATTGAAAACCGCCCGAAAAGCAGAACTCCGAGATTGTCGTACGTCTTCGTGGGGCCGATATGAGACCCGGCTTGACCGCGCGGAGGCTGCCGCCTACGGATAGGGATGTTCGCTACGCACAAGGTTGAGTGGTTTTTTGGTGGACCATCCCAGGTTGCAGAGCGTATCTTGTCCGCACAGGAGACGCTATGCACGAACATCTGTTGATCGGACTGGCTGCAATCATCGCGCTTGGAATCGGCGCCCAATGGCTGGCCTGGCGGCTGCGGCTGCCGGCCATTCTACTGCTGCTGATTTCGGGAGTCATAGTCGGCCCGGTAGTTGGTCTGGTGAACCCGGATGAGTTGTTCGGGGATCTCTTGTTTCCGCTGGTCTCAGTCTCAGTCGCGATCATTCTGTTTGAGGGCGGGCTCAACCTGCGCCTCCGCGAACTGCATGGTGGCGGAAGAGTAGTCTTTCAACTGGCCACTATCGGTGTGTTGGTGACCTGGATTCTGACGTCCGCCGCGGCTTGGTTGTTACTCGATATAGCGGTGCCGATGGCAGTCCTGTTGGGAGCGGTGCTGGTGGTAAGCGGTCCCACTGTTATTCTGCCGCTCCTGCGTCAGGTCAGACCCTCGGGGCAGGTCGGATCGATCGTCAAGTGGGAAGGAATAATCAACGACCCGCTGGGAGCAATCCTGGCCGTGATCGTGTTCGAACTCATCTTGGCCGGCAGTTCCGAGTCGGGCACCTCGCACGCCATCTGGGCCATGGTTTCTGCTCTCCTCTCCGGATCGGCGTTAGGCCTGACCGGCGCCGCCATCATCATCCTTCTGCTGCGGCGATATCTTATGCCGGACTTCCTTCAGAACCCGGTCAGTCTGATGGTGGTGGTCATCTGTTACGCCGCCGCTGACACTATTCAGAGTGAATCGGGATTGCTGGCGGTGACTATCATGGGGCTGGTGCTGGCCAATCAGAGATTCGTTTCGGTCAAGCACATCACCGAGTTCAAGGAAGACCTTCGCGTCATTCTGATATCCAGTCTGTTCATCATCCTGGCGGCGCGGTTGCCGCTCGATGACGGACGGGTCGGCAGCATTGCCGGATGGATCTTTGTCGTTACGCTGATACTACTGGTTCGCCCGGCGGCGGTTCTGTTCGCCACGGCGTCCTGCTCACTGAAGCGTACCGAGCGACTTTTTCTCGCCTGGATGGCGCCGCGCGGAATCGTGGCCGCGGCGGTGGCCTCGGTGTTTGCCATCCGTCTGGAGGAGTTGAACTTCGCCGGGAGTGAACAATTGGTACCGGTTACCTTTCAGGTCATCATCGGCACCGTAGCCGTGTACGGGTTGACGGCTTTGCCGGTAGCGCGCCGTTTGAAAGTGGCCAAACCGAATCCACAGGGCGTGCTGTTTGTCGGTGCTCACAGTTTGGCAAGAGCGATGGCCGAGAAACTCTCCGAAGAACGATTCAAGATTGTGCTGATCGACACCAACCGGGCCAACGTGACTGCTGCTCGCAACCTGGGGCTTGAGGCTCACTTGGGGAACGTGCTCTCGGAGAACCTGCAGTACGAGATGCAACTGGACGGTATCGGAAAGCTGCTGGCGCTCACTCCCAACGATGAGGTCAATTCCCTGGCCACCCTGCACTTCGTGGATCTCTTCGGTCGCATCCACGTTTATCAACTGCCACCGGAAGAGATGGCGGCCAAAGATTCACGACCGGAGCATCTCAGAGGTCGCTATCTGTTCGATTTAGCAGCAAATATAGCCAATATAAGCCAACGCTTTCGGGCCGGGGACGTTGTCAAGAAGCACTCGATTACTGAGGAGTTTGGTCTCGACAGCTTGCGGACTCGGTACGGCCAGGACGCCCTGCCGCTTTTCATCATCGGTGAAACAGGCGACCTCCGCGTTTGTGTTGCCGCCGATCATCCGACGGTGAAGCCGGGTGATGCTGTGATTAGCCTTGTCACCCCACCGGCCGACCCTGCCTGAACCCTCGGCGGGAGCGAAACCGGCATGGTCTCGCCGGCGACCATCTGGAGCGTCACTATCTAAACCTTCTGCTTGACACCGGCGGTTTGATTAGTTTCATTGTCGTACTGCTATAGAGCGAAATCACTACACCCGGACGGACGCACCAGCAGACGACGGATCTCAGATTGTGTTAACCATGAGATTCCGGCGACCGGGGTGAAACAGCGGGACTTTCGCGCCTGACTGTGGTGATGACGCATAAGCGAATAGGGAATATCATGTACGTTATTGAGAAGACAGAATACGGTTATCATTTAACCTTCGGCGGCTATATTATGCAGGATGAAATGAAGCTGTGGGTTGAGGAATCCCAAGAGGTGCTGGCAACGCAGAAGGGCAGTTTCTCTGTCTTTGTGGATATGCGAACGCTCGAACCGATTTCAGCGGAT
>JAUWMW010000322.1 GCA_030612965.1 bacterium | reverse complement strand
AAAAAAGGCCGCCGTTTAAGGCGGCCTTTTCGGTTTGCAGAAATTATCCCTTGCGCGACGCTGCGGCGCGTGCGGCCCGTCGGGCGATTTCAGGCGAGATCTCACACACTTCGATAATGCGATCGACGGCATCATCAAGATGGCTCAGCCATTCGCTTTCCGGGTAGCGCGCCTTGAGGTCATCGGTTACCTCATCGGCTATCGCCGCAATATAGCGCGCGTACTGCCGACGCTTGCCGACCTGAAGAAAAGGTATGACGTAATTTCTGGCCAGGTGGGTGAGCAGCAGAAGGCTGATTGAACCGATTATTCCGATCCACGGACCGTCGTTTGTCAAAATCGTTTCCAAGGTATCTCTCCTTGTTATTGGTTAGAGTTTGTAACGCGCAAGTTCACCAGGTCAGGCGCCAACTGGCGGAATCCGGAACGGTCAGGCGTTGACGAAGGATGGTGCCGTCGCGGCGACTGATGGAGAACTCGTACTTGGTATCCGACGGTATCAGTGAGTCCGAAGGAACCAAATCAAGATAGAAGTATCCCGTGCTGTCGCTGGTCGTGTTCACCGGCGACGGAGAGATTACTACGAAGCCGAAACGAACCACCCCGGAAGGGAGCCAGGCGCTGATGGCAGCATCTTCCTCCGGCTGTCCGTCGGCGCTGAAGAGATGCCCATAGACGCGGCACAAAGTGGCAAAGGACGGCGCGCCGGGATCGAACTGATCACAGAATACGGTATCGACGCCGGTGCCGCTCACTACCACCGTATCATAAGAACCGAAGACATAGCTCGAGGCTGTGGCTATGACCACAAAGCTGTCGGCGTCGAGATTCATCGCCGCCCGTCCCATGATGTCGGCCTTGCCGACAGCAATCAAGGCCGACTGGTCGATGTTGCGCACTCCGATCTGAGCATAAGGTATCACTTGTCCGACACTCGAATCGTATGTCTGGATGGTATATGAATAAGCGCCGCTGCCGGACGAGATTCCGGATACCTCGGTGTCCAGGTACGTTCCGAAACTGCCCGAGGACGTGTGATTACTCTGCACCGTGTTCCAAACCCAGGCCGCCGTCATCGCCGAGTCACCACCCAATTCGGTGCGGTTGGAATCGACAGCGCCACCTCTGACGTCAACGGAGTCACCGATCAGGGCCAACTGGTCGGAGAGTTCCTCACTCACAATCTGGAACGAATAGACGTTAGGTGTGAGCAGGTTGCCGCTGTTTTTCCTGGCCAGGATGGTTAGTGAATAACTACCCATGCTCCCCGAACCATCGAGGTTGGACACTTGTTCTTTGAAGCTGTAGAACTGCTTGGAACTAATAGTGGTTGAGGTTATGCGGCTGTCCGAAATGGCTGCCGAGTCACGATAGACAACACTGCCGCCGGGACCGCTGACCAGGATATACACCGAGTCAGCCGTCGTCGGATTACCCAGGCTGTCCACCGAGTAAAACACACAGGACAGCGAGTCCTCCGCCGACGGCGACGATGTGGAGTTGTTCAGTATGGCTCCGAAGAGCGACGCCGTCGAGACTATGCCGGCGATAACGATCAAGAGCTTCTTCATCGTACTCCCTTACTGATTGTAGGGTTCAGTTTCTCAAAAGCGACCTGATGACCTGTGACCGCCGTACCGTTTGGGCACTGCTGTCGGCCGTGTATAATAGCACCAGCGGATAGTAGTCCGGTCCGCTCTCGGACGACTTGATTATCTTTTGACTGTTGAACGGTGGATCGTTATTCGCGTTGACGAGAATGAATCCGTAGTTGCTGCCGGAAGTGTCCCAGTAGTTGAGGATGCGATTGAAGTTCTTCATAGTGAAGTACTGGCCGGTGCCGGTGATGTTGACGCTGCACGCGACGGCCGTCGTGTAGTCGCCGCCGGGATCACTCCAGTTCACCGAGTCGGCATCGCCGACGTCCAGGTAGGCGTGTAGCCAGGTGGCGCCGCTGTCAGGATCCGGGTAGTAACCCAGGTTGTGTAGGTTTTCATTGCCCTCGAAGAATTCCCTGGTCAGCGGGTAGGCGATCAGGTAACGCGACAAAATGCTGCCCTGGACATAACAGTAAACCTTCAACTCCGATGAATCCGGAATCGTATCATTCCAGCCCGGCAGTTTGAACAGCACCCGTTTCTCGGCAGTTGAACCATAGTTGCCGACCCCTATATTGTCCACACCGCCGCCGTTGAACCGACGACAGTTCTCGCCGGTTTCCTCCGCATCACAGTTCTCATAGGAATAGATGAGACAATCTTCGACATCGGTGGTGTCTTTCAGTGTATCCACCCGAGCCGAGACCTTTCCGGCTGACGCGAACACAACGAATATGAT
>JAUWMW010000019.1 GCA_030612965.1 bacterium | reverse complement strand
TGGGGGAGAAGCCGTACCGTGGTCGGCAGTTGTTCAAATGGCTCTATAAAATCAGGCAGTATGATTTCGAACTGATGACCGACCTTTCGCGCCCCACCCGCGACCGTCTGGCCGAGACATTTGCTTTTGTGACACCCGCGGTGAAAGATGTGGCCGAGTCGTCAGACGGGACTCGGAAGTACTTGTATGAACTTGACGACGGTTTGTGTGTCGAGACGGTCTTGATTCCGGATCCTGAGTCCGGACGGTGTACTGTCTGCGTTTCATCGCAGGTCGGTTGCGCCCTGGGCTGCCGCTTCTGCGCCACCGGTATGCTCGGCTATGAACGTGATTTGAACGTGGGGGAGATCCTTGGGCAGTTGCTCCACTTGCGCGACCAGCACGGAGGTGACGTCTTTACCAACGTCGTATTCATGGGGATGGGCGAACCGCTTCTGAATCTGGACAACGTGTTGACTGCTATCTCGATTTTATCCGACGGCGCCGGGATGTCGCACGCCGCAAAGAAAGTAACGATCTCCACGGCCGGAATCATCCCCGCAATACAGAAGTTGGCCGACAGCGGCTGCAAGGCGCGACTGGCTGTGTCGTTGAATGCCGCGACTCAGGAGAAACGTGTCAAGATCATGCCGCTCAGTCGGAAGTATCCATTGAACGAACTCATGACGGCACTGAAACAGTACACTTCCCGGACGAAGACGAGGGTGACGTTCGAGTATGCGCTGTTCGTCGGGTTCAACGATAGTCTCGAGGATGTCAAAGCGTTCAGCCGGCTGGTGCAAGGAATTCCTTGCAAAATCAACTTGTTGGCTTATAATCCCGTAAGTAATCTGCCGTTCGATCGTCCCTCCCCGGAGAAACTGGATTGGTTTGCTCGGCAGCTATACCCGCACGTTCCGGCGGTGACGGTTCGCAAGAGTCGCGGTGCTGATATCGGCGCCGCTTGCGGGCAGTTGGCCGGCGCCGCAAGGGTGACAAGGAGAGAGTAGATGATCAAACCTGTGCAGCTTCTGATTGTTGCTATAATGATTCTAACACTGAGCGCTTGTGCCCAGGGGCCTGATATTCTCGTAGGTGATATCGAGCGGGATTTGCGATGGGGGAACCGCCAGGCAGTATTTGAGGTAACGAATAAGACACCGGGCCTGAAATTCCTGACGGTCGAAACCGAGATTCAGTTCAGCGGGTCGTACTTGACGCCGAATCGACGGGCGATATCGCACGTCATACTGCCTCCGGAATCGTCGGAAACAATCAGAGCCACATTGTACATACCGGGCAACTACGGTGTGGCGAACGGGCGCGTTACTCTGTACGATGTCGTCGATACTCTTGATATCATATTGCCGAACCAGAAGGTTTTTGAAGACAACTTCATGATCAATTTCCATCCTCCTGAAAGCATTCAACCGTATCTTGAGATCGAAGTCACCATGCCCCCAAGGGTGAACGAACATCCTGATTTCGACAACCAACTGTCCCGTCTCATGCTGGTGCTATTGAACGAGGGGAAAAGTGCTCAGGAGATTGCTGCGATGACCTCGGCTGATACAGCTTACATCCAGGAAATGTACAAATCGATGTTATCCAAAGGCTATGTCAAAGATGTCGACGGTCAGACACAGTTGCAGTTGCCCGTCATATCTGTCCCCGAAGCGGAGCAGGCCAAACGGATGGCTGAAGATGTTTCCGACAGCCTGGTCATGTCCATTAAGAACAATCTTCCAGACTATCGTCGCGTCTTGGAGCGCCTGGTCGTGGCGGGTCGTGTGCCCCGCGACAGTAATGCTTTCCTTGACGGCGGTTCGATCTTGTATCATCCATACCCGGTTGTGTCGGCTCTGCTCCTATGGTGGGATCTGGGTCAGAAGTTCATCACGCGTTCGGCGCCCCTGTTGATCTATGACGCCACCGATATTTGTAACGCCCGGATTCCGAACTACATGTATGCTGTGCAGGGCGGACCCTACTTCAACGGCACGTGCTTCTACGCTCTGTTTCAGGGCAAGCGTCACTTCAGTATCCTGTTCGGCGACAGTCTGCCGGAGATCCGATGCGCGGAGGATTTCATTCTAAAGGGGCAACAGAAGAAGAAACCTCACTGGACCTACGGTGAGGGTTTTCGCCAGGAGACGTTCGTCATGGACACCACGGTTGTGAAGGAGGCCCTGGCCGCCCTGGCTGGTGACATCGATTCACTGCTCGTGCACACATACTTCGACCTGAAGGCGTTATCGCAGAGCTACGGGCGCGAGAAAGCCTCCTACGGAATGCGTTACTGGTTCTGGAATCTGGTAGCGAGCCGCACACTGGTCAAGTTGCATGAGCAAGGCATCATCGAACGGCGCGGCAACGGCCAGTTCAAGTTCGAACCATACCGGGGCGGAAAAAGAGGATGAGAACGTCACGAGCTTATCTGACAGGGCTGCTGGCCTCCCTCTTGATTCTGGGGAGTTGCGCTGAGAAGAAACCGCCGGCTCGGAATCATATCCCGATACTGAAAGCCAGATTATTCAGCTTGCAAGAGGCCGTCGAAACTCAGAACCGGGCGGCTATCGATTCACTGTTGTCGGTTCAGATTCTTGACAATAACCAGAACTCCGATTCGCTTCTGCGGTTCGCTTACGGCCCGGATGGCGGTTTTGAATTCCGGCAGTTCGCGGTGGGTGAGATTACCTACACCAATGACAATGCGCGAATCGACTGCTTTGTTATGGACAGCAGCCGGACCAGAGACCGGCCGCTGATCCTGACCTATATCTACCAGCACGATCGGTGGTTGCTGAAACGGTTTGAACCGGGTGAGGTCGAGCGAAAATAAACTGCGAGGACCTGCTGCTACGCCTGCTTAGCGCCCCTCCCAACTCATGAAGTTCTGGTATTGAGTCGAGGCGAGAAAGGTGGAGGGGTCCTTAATGAACGAAAGCATGTTGTCTACCAGGTAAATATGGTTCTTTTCCTCGTCAGCTATCCGCCGCAACAGGTCCCGACGGGTTTCATCATCTTCTTCATTAGCGGCGTCACGATACATCTTCTCGGACTTTTCTTCGATTTCAACCGCCTTCTCCCATAGCTCTCGCACATCTTCACCGCCCAACGTCTCCACGTTGCCCTCAGCCATTTGCCGGAACATCGATTTGGTCAAAGCCGGCGTCCCGGACTTCTCACCCAAACTACTCTCGGCTGCAGTCAGGTTACCATCAGACATGCTCTTGAACACCTGGTAGTGCTTCTGCTCTTCTTCAGCAAGAGTCAAAAGCACTTCCTTCAATTGCGGGTTATCGGTAGCGGCTGCACCTTTTTCATAGAAGGCCTGGCCATCGAGTTCCATCTGCATCGCAAACTTGATTATGTCCATAACGTCTCCATAGATCAACTTGACGATCTCACTGAGGCGCCGGTTTTGGCGGCGCCTCGGGTCTGTTTACAGCTCCACCACCGTTACGCCAAGGCCTTGGAGCGCAGGTTCTCAGCTGAGAACGATTTCTCCATATCGGCATCGGTGAACACGCCGTCCTTGCGGACGAGTTTGTCGTCGAAGTACAGTTCGCCGCCGCCGTAGTCGGTGCGTTGAATCAACACCAGGTCCCAGTGGATCGTCGACTGGTTGCCATTGGGCGCTTCATCGTAACACTGTCCCGGTGTGAGATGGATGGAGCCGGCGATCTTTTCGTCAAAGAGAGTGTCCTTCATCGGGTGTATGATGAAGGGGTTGACACCGATGGCAAACTCGCCGATGTACCGAGCGCCTTCGTCGGTGTCCAGGATCTTGTTGAGCTTTTCGTTGTCGCCGGAACAGGTCGCCTTGATGATCTTACCGTTCTCAAAGGTGAAGGAGATGTCATTGTACACGAAGCCCTGGTAGAGTGAGGGAGTGTTATACGTGATAACACCGTTAATAGAATCCCGCACCGGCGCAGTGTAGACTTCACCGTCCGGAATGTTGCGCAGGCCGTCACACTTCTCGTAGGGGATACCTTTAATGGAGAAGGTCAGGTCGGTGCCGGGACTCTTCAATTGCACCTTGTCGGTGGCATCCATCAGGGCCGCCAGCTTATCCTGGGCTTTGGACATCATGGCATAATCGGCGCAGCAGACCTCGAAGTAGAAATCCTCGAATTTCTCCTGCGAGGTTTCAGCCAACTGGGCCATGGCGTTATTGGGATAACGAAGCACCACCCAGCGAGTGCGTTTGACTCGTTCCTCGAGATGCACCGGCTTGTAGAACAGCTTGTTCTGCTTTTCCAGTTGCCTGGGATCGATATCGGCCAGGTCAAACGGATTGTCGGACCCGCGCAAACCGATATAAGCATCGGCCCGCGTCATCAACTCCAGGTGCAGTTCCGCCTGTTTTCTGAACTGATCGTCGCCCGCCTTGCCGACCCACTGGCGGATAAGCGATTCGTCATTATAGTACCAGAACGGCACCGCACCTTTCTCGGTGGCCAGTCGGATAATCTGCTTGCCCAACTCCAGCGTCTCTTTGCCTTTGATCTCAAGGTACAGTACTTCACCCGGCTGAATTTTCACCGAGTACTCCAACAGTTGTCGGGCCAGGATTTCGTTGCGTTTGTCCTTCATTTCTATTCCCTTTCGGCGTCAGTATTTCAGTTCCAAGAATACAACATAACGCTGCTTGATGCAACACCGCCTGCCAAATGATAATTGGCGCTAACAACCTAAACATCAGAACCAAAAGCACCTTTGACTGTTACTGGATTACCATGAGCAAAGGTCGGATCAGGATCGGAACAGCCGGTTTCAGCTACAAGGATTGGCTGGGGAATTTCTATCCGCAGTTTTGTCCGGCGGCTGACTTCCTGACGTGCTATTCCTCGGTTTTCTCCACCGTGGAGATAGATGCGACGTTTTATCGAATACCCTCAGCCGCCACCGTCAAGAAGTGGGCTGCCCAGGGCCGCGATCAGTTTGTCTTTACGGCCAAGTTCCCTTGGACAGTGACCCACGAGGGTGACCTGCCACAGCGGCTCGACACCGCGGCTGCGTTCACAGAGGTTATGAGAGGGTTCGGTGATCACCTGGGTCCGCTTCTCTTACAGTTCCCGTACAACTTCAAACCGGTCGAGTTCGCGACTCTGCAGCGGCTGATTGAGGCCATGCCGAGTGATCTTCGTATTGCTGTGGAACTACGCAACAAAGCGTGGTTGGAATTGCCGGAACTGTTCGACCTGCTGACCGTTAGGAACATCGCCCTGGCTCTGATCGACCATCCGTGGATGCCCCGCCGGGAGATTGCCACCGCCGATTTTCACTATCTGAGATTTCTCGGCGATCGCAAGAAGATACCGGACGACTTCAGCTATGTCCGCATTGACCGTGAAGAAGACCTGTGCTGGTGGCGGGACGTCATCGGTCGGTTAACCGCTGATGGGCAGGACCTATTCGCTTTCTTCAACAACCACTATTCGGGTCATGCACCAAGTACCGCCCGACGGATGATCGAACTGCTCAACGAGTAAATCGTCGCAACCCCGGCTACCGGACTCTCAGGACGCCGAACCGGCCGGCCTCACCAAGTTGGTCGATTGCCCTGTAAGATAAGGCCATGACCTGTCTCGACGAAACCTGCAGTAATGACGCCACTGTTTGTCTGTCCGCAATTTGAGCATTTTTTGTTACGTGAAGCCATAGGAGGGGCTGTTGCCAATGAACTAGTAAAGCTTCTGCGGGATCGGTTCGATAACGGACAAAGGGCTTGAATTGTATCCCGAGTTAGGACTGTATCCTGGAGGGGAACAAAGGGTAGGAGAACAGGATGGTCAACGAAACGTCAGATCATCGGGCAGATAGACTAAGTTTTGGACAATTACCGCCGAAAATAAGGGCATGATACTAATACACTGAAAAGGACGTGTTATGGATTCTAACATCCTCGAAAAAACTGATGGAGCCTTCAGCGCGCAGACGGGAGAGCTCTTGCAGCTCGTTTCGTTCAATATCGGTTCGGAGGAGTTTGGGGTGGATATCCTGAAGGTACAGGAGATCAACCGAATGGTTGAGATTACACGCGTCCCGCAGGCGCCGCACTATGTCGAAGGCGTTATCAATCTGCGTGGCAAAGTGATCCCCATTGTCGATCTGCGCAAGCGCTTCAACATGGAGGAAAAGGAGTACGACAAGAACACTCGCATTGTCGTCGTTGATATCAGCGGCAACATTATGGGGATGGTAGTCGACTCGGTTTCCGAAGTGTTGCGTCTGCCGGCGAACACCATCGAGCCGCCGCCCGAGATTGTGGCCAGTATCAACTCCGAGTATATCAAGGGTGTGGCTAAGCTCGAGGATCGGTTGTTGATCTTCCTCGATCTGTCAAAAGTGATCGACGTCAATGAGATGTCGGGGGTTACAAGTTAGATTCCTAATTACTTCGTTAGCGAATCGTGATCAAGACCGGCGAGCCACCGCCGGTCTTTTTTGTGATCGCCAAGCTGGAAATACAGGTGCCGGTCAGGCGATCCTATTTCTGACCCTTGACCCCCTCACCTGTCATGGGTACGAACCTGACCGGTATCACGTTGGTGCGGCGAATCTCATCACCGAATCTTTGGATCAACATCAACTCCTGCCAGAAGTCACCAACCGGCACGACCATTCGTCCGCTGTCGGCCAACTGCTCCAACAGCGGTTGTGGGATCTCCGACGGCGCGCAAGTGACAATGATAGCATCAAACGGCGCCTGCTCCTCCCAGCCGGCGTAACCGTCGCCACACCTGACGGTGATGTTATCGTATCCGAGTGAGTCCAACACCTTCTCGGATCGCTCAGCCAACGGTTTGACTATCTCGATAGTATAGACCTCGGTCGTGATTTCGGCCAGTACCGCAGCCTGGTAACCGGAACCGGTGCCGACCTCGAGTACTTTCTCATCGCCATCCAACTCCAGCAGTTCGGTCATCAGGGCCACTATGTACGGTTGCGAAATTGTCTGATTCTCGCCGATCGGCAACGGGTGGTCCCGGTAGGCCTGCGCACGGTATCCCTTCGGAACAAACAGGTGTCTCTCTACCTTGGCGAGGGCGGCCAGCACTCTCGGATCAGAAATGCCGCGCGCCTTGATTTGGGACGCGACCATCGACTGACGGGCTCCTGTCCAATCCCTGGTGTTCTCGGCTTGATCGGACTTACAGGCGGAGGCGACAGCGATCAGGGCTATCGCCATCAGCGTGACATTTGAATGTAACTTTGACAGGGCCATATTTGTGTTCTCCGATTTTACCGCCGAGGTTTGTCCGCGGCGCCCGATGCTTCTAATCTGCAACACTGGTTGCCAAACCTCAAGGTCTATTTTTGTCAGCCGTCGACTCGGAATTGACTGGCGACGTTGGTAGGGTTATCTTTACCGGTAACAGCCTATGAGAGAAACGCATATACAGCTGCCGCGGATCGAGTTCCTGTATACCAACATCGGACGCGGACATCCATCTTACCTCGACGGTATCATCGAAGCGTTGGTTCGTCGGGGGGAAATCGGTCTGGTTCGCGGTGAGACCGACGTGTTCACCGTTTCGAGCGGTTTGTCGATGTTGGCATGGAGACTGGCTAAGGGACTATATCATGTCGGTTCCTCCGGCGGCCCCGGCGGTCGCTTGTATAATCGTGTGCGTAACGATGCCGATTACAACCGACCGGGAGTCATGCTGCGATTGCTGGGGCGGTCGATTGCTCGCGCCTATGTGTCGCGACCATGGCCGCTGGTGGTAGCCCATCCCATTCTGGTGGCGATCCTGAAGGGAAAGCAGCAGTTGATCTATCAGCACGGGGAACTGGCTGCACCCTCAGAGTCACTGGTACGCGGCGCTTCCAGGGTTTTGGCGCCGACCGAGAAGACGGCTCGGGCCTTTGTAGACTCAGGCTATGCGCCGAAGGATGTTGTCGTTACCGGACTTTGCATTGAACTGTCGCTGGTAAGGCAGGCCGAGGATGCCTATGAGAGCCGCATGGAGCGCCTGCGCAGTATTGAGGGGCGGACGGGTGCGTTCTTCTCTTCGGGGGCCGAACCGAAGTCACACGTTAAGATGTTGACGTCGGCCATTGAGTCGATAGTGCGATCCGGAGGGCGCGCCATAGTGTTCGCCCAACGCGGCGGTCGATTTCAACGAGGCTGCGTCACCTGCTTCGAACGCCGAGAGCTTCGCTTTTCAATTCTGGATGATCGCGAACCGATGGCGCCAAAACCCGATCTGATCTCAATAGTGACTTTTGCCTCTCGTCGCGAACTCGCGCACCGCACGGCCCAGTTCTTTCCGGAGTTTGATTACTTTGTGGCCCCGGCTCATGAACGCAGCAACTGGGCGCTGGGTCTGGGACTGCCGATGTTTATCGTCGGTCCGGAGATAGGGTCCTTTGCGCCGCTGAATCGTGAGCATATGATATCTGCCGGCGTAGCCAAACCTTTGGATACGATTAATGAAGCTCGTGACCTGGGAACACAGGTCAATGGACGACACACGACCGGCCCGCTTATTGAGATGACGCAAGCGGGATGGGGGAGACGTCCTATCAACGGTTTCGAGAAGATCGCCGAGTTTCTGGTTGAGCAGTATGCCAAAACAAAGTGATGTTGTCACCGGCGGAGGACGTAGCGATCTCATTGCCAGCCAGTGATGTACCCTTTTGTGGCGGCCGAATCTTCAGATTCGGCCGCAATACCCGCTGCATCTGAAGATTCAGCGGGCACAAGGACGAAGTAAACTCGTCCAGATGCCGGTGTACAACTATTTATGGAACTACGCGGGATGGTGGGGGGACTGGTCAGCGAATGATGGCGAACTTGCCTATCTGAGTGCGTTGTGCCGACTCAACTACGAAATAGTAAAGCCCGGTCACGGCCAACTGAGTGTTGCGCGTGATCAGGTTCCATTCGTGATGGGACGACGTCGGATCGTCCGGATCCATATCATGAATCAACTCTCTTACCAGATCGCCGTCGAGGGAGTAAATCCTGATGATGCACTTGGCGGGCAGATTGGCAAAGTGTATCCGGTGCGAACGGTCCGGTGCTTCCTCACGGTCGAAGCGGCCCTCGAAACCTCGGCTGACATATCGGGCATCGGAGCGATAAGGGTTCGGATATACATACGCTTCCAGTTGGTCGGCGATAACCCGATCAACCGAGGCCATAGGATAGGCCAATTGAGCGCTATTGACCACTGAGCTTTCCAGAGCCGGCAGTCCGGCTATGGGGGAACCGAAGTCGAAAGCGGTGACGGATATGAAGTACGGTACGGTCGGCAACAGGGAATCGAGAACCATTTCATACTCGAAGTATTTGAATTGGCCGCGTTCAGTGAATTCATCTGGTCGGGCCGAGTCTGGAATCAGACTGCTTGGGTAGGGCTGGTTCGGAAACCGTTTGCGGATTTCGGTCTGCACGCCCAACTCGGAGACGTTGTAATCCTGAGCCGTGAAGACAAAGGTCGACTCCGGGAATCCCGGATGCAGGTATGGAAAGCTGCGTGTATAAGCCAGGGGATGGAAACTCACATCGTTACAGGAGTCACCGTAGAGGCAACGAAGAGAATCAATGGTGAATGGTATGTCTAGGAGTTGGTAATCACCATCAACGAAGACGTACTTGTTGTAGTCCTCAATGTCATATGAGGCTACCACGGAGAAACTTGAGGGTCGGTCGTCACGTGCGAAATAGACGCGGTAACCTTCGAAGTCAACCTTATGCGAGAAAATGTCTCGGGTAGTCTCCGAAAGCAAACCGTTGAACCGGATCGTCAGGCGTCCTACATCCGGTATGATGTGAAGCTCGGGGGCGGGCGGGGGACCGGCGCCTCGAAAATCCGGCACGCCATCCCCCTCATAAAAAAGCGTGTCACAGTCGGTGTACTCGATAACCGTAATCGTCGTATCATTGCCGTCGATTATGGTGTCGATTTCCTGCACGACCGAGTCGGTACAGTAGACACGGGACTTGCCGAAGTAGCCGTCGTTGTTGGTGTCGATGCCGGGATTATCGTAGACCCACGATGCCCATCGGGAATTGGCAGCCAACCCCGAGAAGTCGAGCGAGTTGTAGAAGATGTCGGGGCGGCGCTCTTTGTAAAGTCGGTCGAAATTAGTTGGGTCGGAGTGCAGAAAGGAGCCACCCAGCCAGGCAAAGGAAATCGGCAGTTCCTGGCCGGGGTGGATCTCGAACGGCCCGAAGGACAAGAGGTATCGGCAATCGTAACCATTGGCAATGTCTGCTGCGTTCTCCGGCGGGGGGAGCCAGCCGTTGAGCATTTGATTCTGCGCGACATAATACTGGTCGTAGTCAAACTCCGGGTGGCTGAGAACATAGTACTTGTTCTTGTCCCCCTCGGGAGTGCCGAGTCGAGAGCCGAAGCTTCGGAACGGATCCTCTGGTGTACCGCGCCGGCGCGGGCCGAAGTCTTGGGATGGATCAGAGTAGTCCATAACCCACCAGTTGAATGAGTATCTTGGTTCCTCGGCCGGGGTGCGCACAACGCGGACACCTACTGCGTGCGGAACGGACTGAGCGTTCCAGGCGTGGGTCAATGTGTCCGGGTCACCATCATTGTCAGTGTGATAGGCGACGTTTATGGTGTCAAGATAACCGTGCCCTTCCGGTGCCGGGTAGCTGCGAAGGAATCCGACCATATCGTCATTCCAGTCCTGGTTAGTGAGGTGCCAGACATCACCGTCAAGCCATATACCGAGATACACCTTGCTCAATGTTTTCACATCGATATTCTGAACCCGGTAGTCGAACAGGATAAAGTCCTGAGCGTACGAGTAGCTCCAGGCCATGGAACGCTGCGTGACCTTTATTCCCAGCGGTTTGTGGGGACGGCCATCGGTGTTATCAACGCCGGTGGCTTCGTTGTCCGTCAAAGTATCAGTGTACTCACATATAATGTCTTCTTCTGAATAAGCGTCTGGTGTGTAATAGCGACTGTTGGGATCGATAGACTCATAGTGGAAGTCACCAAACGGTTTGATGTCCGGCCAGAACTCGGTGGTGACAAAGAAGTCCTCATCGCCTACCGATACCAGAGTATCGTTTCCTTTTACGGCGCCGGCCCAGATCGCGGCTACATAGAGGTAAACGAGGTCGGAGTTCTTGGGGAAAATGCACGATGGGATGCCTTCGCCGGTGAGCGGGTCGGGAATCGAGCGTCCGCGGGTACCGAAAGTGCCGTTGTTGGCGACAGCCAGCTGGATGTTGCCGCGCTTGTGGACGGCATACTCCACTACCGGTCCGGAGGCGGCGGTCTTCGGTCCGGGGTTCGATCGCTCAAGCCACTCGGTCTTGGGGCTGGTTTCTCGCGCGTAAACGCCGGCGATCAGGCTCAATAGGATGAGGGCTGACCAGATTACGGTTCTGGAGCGGCCTTTGGCGGGGTGATCCTGGCTCATTTCCTCTTAGCTTACATGATTATGGCCAGCTTGCCGATCTGGACGTCACCCTTCTCGTCCTCAACCGTCCAGTAGTAGAAACCGCTGACTACCATCTGTGTGTTGCGGGTGATCAGGTCCCACTCCTCGTGCGAAGCTTTAGGATCGTCAAGAGATTTATCATGTATCAACTCGCGCACGAGATCGCCGTCAACCGTGAAGATACGTATAGTACACTTGGGAGGCAGGTTGGCGAAGTTCAGTACGCGCGTTCGATCAATAGGTCGGTCGCTGTCAACGCGACCTTCAAGTCCACGGTCTCGATAGTCCCCGTCGATGCGGTAGGGGTTCGGGTAGACGTATGCTTTCAGTCCTTTGGCCTCGACCTCTTCCCAGCCGGCCAGCGGATAAGCGCTCCGGGCGCCGACAGATACCGACGTTTCTAACGAGGACAGACCGGATTCAGGCGATCCGTAATCGAAGGCTGTGACATTCACCCAGTACGCGACCGTCGGCAGCAGGTTGTCAATTTCTGTTTCATACTCGAAGTACTTGAGATAGCCATCGTCGGTCACTTCATTCGGCTGCGCCGAGTCAGGGATCAGGCTGCTGGGATAGGGTTGCTCAGGATAGGTCTTGCGAATGGGCGTGTCCACCCCCAGTTCGGAGACGTTGTAATCCTGGGCTTCAAAAAGGAACTGCGAATCCGGGAAGTTGGGATGGATAAAACAACTGCTGCGGGTATAGCTCAGGGGATCGAAATTCATATCTTCGCAGGAATCGCCGTACAAACAGCGTAGGGAGTCGATGGTGAACGGTACATCGAGAAGAGCCCAGCCATCGGGCGTGTTCGAGGTGGGGTCGTAGGTGAGCTTGTTGTAGTCCTCGACGTCATACGAGGCCACAACTCCGAAGCTCGTGGACCGGTCATCGCGACCGAGATAGACGCGGTACCCCTCGAAATCATGAAGGCGCGAAAACGCATCCTTGGTGGTTTCCGATCTGAGGCCGTTGAACCGAATTCTCAGCTTGTTGGCTGACGGCTCAACCCAGAAATCGGGTGCCGGCGGCGGGGCAGCGCCACGGAAGTCGGGTACACCATCACCCTGGTAGTAAAAGGTGTCAGCTATAGTGCAGTTCCAACCTGTAGTTATGCTGTCTATGTTTCCTGTAGAATCATAAAAGGTGTCCAGGACGGTTTCCGAATCGGAGCAACAGATATGATAGAGTCCACAAAAGCCGTCCTGGTCGGTGTCAACACCGGGGTTATCGTAAATCCAGGCTGCCCAGGTGGCGTTGGTGGCCAGATCGCTGAAATCAAGATTGTCCCAGAAGGTCTGCGGATCGTTGGGCAGGTTTCCGAAATTACCGGCGTCGGTGTGAAGATCCATGCCGCCCACATAGGCCAGCGAGACAGGTAAGGTCTGACCTGGCCGAATAGTGAAGGGACCGAATGAGAGTAAATATCGAGTGTCAAATCCAGTAGCGAATTTGGCTGCGTCGTCCCCCGGAAACAACCAAAGAGTGTCGGTTGGTTGAATGCTGGCGACGAATTCCTGGTCGTAGTCGAATTCCCGGTTACTCATGAAATCGTACTTATTGACATCACCTTCCGGAGTGCCGAGCCCCCCTGTACCCAGATCCCGGAAATGCTCCACGTTCTTGCGGCGAGGTCCGAAATCCATGGAGGCATTCCCATTGCTGATCCACCAATTGAATGACACCTCCATCTCTTCAGCAGGTGTCCGCACGATACGCGTAGCTGTCACGTGCTCGGCCGGATTCTCGGTGTCGAGATCACCATCGTTGTCGGCAATCCAGGCGATATTGACGGTATCGTTGAAAACACAGCTACCGAACTGTGCAGGATAGGTGTGAAGGAATCCGCAAAGATCATCTGCATGGCCCTCATCGTCAGAGCCAAAGTAGACGTCGGCGTCGACATAGACGCCCATGTATACTTCAGTAAGTTCCCGCACGCCGATATTCTTGATCTGATAATCAAAGAGTACTAAGTCCTCGGCGTAGGAATACGACCAGGCGTAGGAGGCATCGGTGATCTCGATATTCAGAGGTATATGAGGTCGCCCAAAGAAGTCGGCGGGAACATCCTGAGTAATGGTATCTGTATAGACGCTGATGTAATCCTCTTCCGATACTGCTCCATCGTATAGGGGTGAGTTGGGGTGAGTAATCGACCGCTTTATCATATTTCCGAATGGTGGAGCATCCGGATACAGTTCCCGAGTATACGACCAACCATCAGCGCCTACCGAAACCAGTGTGTCTCTATCCACGACAGCACCAATCCAAAAAGCGCCGGCAAAGAGGTACTGAACGTTTGAACCGCGAGGATACTCGCAAGACAATACACTCTCACCTGTGAAGAAGTCGGTGGCCGGCGATGCCACCCTGAAGCCCGTGCCGATAGTACCGTTGTTGTTAACCGCCAACTCCATTGCACCGATACGGTGACCAGCGATACAGTGCGCAACCGAAACGGTTGCTTTGTTGCCGCCACGCTCTTTCTGATCGGCGTCGGCCGCAACGCGCGACGACGCGTTGCCGGCCAGGAGTGTTGCTCCCAGCAGACAAAGGACGAAATCCAGCTTGCCTGTTGTCATATCACCAAACATTCATGAGTGTATTCGCATTCTTCCATTCTGACGTACCAAATCCTCGATCTGTTTAGAGCCGACCGATGATTAGCCAAACTATAATACTAAGTCAAGACTGCCCTGTTTGCAAGGTCTTTCGGTGAAGAATCGGCGCCGGTCGGGGCTTCGTACATACCTGTCCAGCGTTGTCGTGGTTCCGGTATGACATACTGGGCATGAGGATACTGAGTACGACCGTGACCTTCTTTTCAACTCCCGGCGACCGGCCACAGGTCCTGAGCAGGCTTTCGAATTCTCAGGTAAGATAAATGCCCTCTCGGCTGATCCGGGAGGGCAGGATTAGGTTCTTGATCACGACCAGGTCTCGACTAACAGCCACACGGTTCTGGGCCGTCATTGAACATCCAGTCCACGAGGTAAACCAGATCAGCGATATCAGTAGTACCGGAGCAATCCACGTCGGCCGTTTCGAGCGGGAAGGGCGGTATGCCCTCTGAGAACATGTAGTCGGTCAAGAAGACAAGGTCGGCTATGGTGATTCCTTCGATGCCGTCCATGTCTCCACGCTGGAGACACAACCGAGCAAGTCCGGCCACTGTTCGCGGTTGGTATTCAAGAATATCGCCGTTGAATTCTGGCAAGTGTGTCGAGTAACCATCCACCAGAATCGGCGTGGTCTGGCCGAATTGGGCCGAGGTGTCAATCTGGAAATAAAGCCTGAGGATCGGCCCGGCGCCGGGCGCCAGATCAGGCGCCGATCCCATCGATGATGCCTGCAGCCTGACCGTTGTTGTCTTGGTAGATGGACTAAGGTGAGTCAGGCTCTGCTCCTCGAAGTAATCTGTGCGGCAACTGTCGGTCGAGAAGTGATCATATGTCAACACCAGGTCGCCACTGTATTCCACCGGAATAATGATTTCGTTGATAGGAATGCTATTGCGGCCGTAGATCACCAATTCGATCAGTTCACCCGGAAAGGCCGCGCCGGTATCGGCAATCATCGAATCAGCCAGGATCTTAATGTAGCTGGTCTTGACGGAGGTCCGAGTATCCTCGCCCGCCTGCACCTGCAGGCTGACATCGAACATGCCGGGCTGATTGTAGGTGTAGGCTGGAGACTGGATGGAGTCGGCGCCGCCATCACCGAAATCCCATGTCCAAGTGTCAACTGCCAGACCGGATGAAGCAGAAAAGTTGACCGCCAGCGGCGCCCAGCCGATGGTCGTGTCGGCTGTGAACGAAACCCCCACGATCTGGTCACACGACCCTTGCAAGTTCGGCATCGGTCCGATCTCCTTGTAGTGTGGTGCCTGAGGGGTAGAGAAGTCCATCAGCAGTTCATGCATCTCGACATAATCGAGCGGTCGTCCATGAACCTCCTGGTGAATACCCTGGAGCACGGCGCAGGCGCCGACGATTATCGGAGAGGCGCTTGAGGTGCCACCGAAGTGCGCCGTGTAGTAATCGGTGGTGTCGCTGCCGTAGAGGTCGCCATATCCGAGGGTGAAGACGTTCGAGCCGAAACCGTGGACATCAACCCGCTCACCATAATTGGTGAACCACTCAGGCAGATGATCTAAGTCGCCCGCTCCAACCATGACGGCCCCCGAATACCTATAGTCGGGGTCGAACAGGTGGCCGTAAATCGTTGTGTCGTCGTAGTTTTCCTCGCCGTTACCAGCCGCCTCAACCACGATCCGGCCGTTGGCGGAGGCGGTTAAGATGACATCGAAGTTCTCCTGCCAGTACTCCATGGCGACGTAGCCCTGCTGGCCGCTACCTCCGGCGTTGGGACCCGGAGCGTGTAGTTCGATCAGAATGATGTCACCGGCCACAGTGCTGTCGGTGGCGGTGACAATAGCGCTGGCTGTGGACATCGAGCCGATTGACACGGTACCCAGATCGACATTAAAGGCGATGCCGGTCATGCCGAAGCTGTTGGAATCGGCCGCCACTTCGCCGAGAACGGCGGTGCCGTGGTGCCACCAGCCGGGATCGAGTACTTTCGTACCGGCGATGTGCCAGCTATCGGTGCCGCCGTGGAGGTCTTCGTGCGACTCGACCCAGTTGCCCTCGATGTCGACGAACTTGACGTTTTCACCCCTACCTCCCGGGAAGTTCCAACCATAGTAGGCATCGATTCCGGTGGGGGCGGGCTGCAGGTACCACTGCGAGACCTCCCAGACCGGAGTGAGGCGCGTTTCAGTTTCGATGTTAGCCAACTCCGGTTTGGGCGCAATGTAGGCCGTCTCTACGATATCCAGTGCGTTCAAGGACCGTACCAACTCAAGCTTCTCATTCGGCGTAGCCTCCTCGGCCACCGACAAGCGGTAGTATAGACTGAGATCAGGCAGCGTCTGGCCGATCCGGCGGGAGCCTTCCTCACGCATCTGATCAAGGCTGGCTTTGTCAGTCGAAAAGTGAGGTTGGCAGCCGGCCGACTTGTTATGAGAGAGAATGGCCTGGTTGAGTCGATCCCATTCTGCTGAACTCATCTG
>JAUWMW010000338.1 GCA_030612965.1 bacterium | reverse complement strand
ACCATAGCCGGTGGAACGGGTTGTCATGACATCCGAATGATCGCCGAAAATCGACAGCGCATGGGTGGCCACAGCGCGCGCAGTGACATGGAACACCGTTGGCGTCAACTCTCCGGCAATCTTGAACATGCTCGGAATCATCAACAGCAGCCCCTGAGAGGCCGTGAAAGTGGTAGTGAGAGCACCGGTCGTTAGGGCGCCATGCACGGCCCCGGCGGCACCGGCCTCAGACTGCATTTCCACCACATTGGGGATACTTCCCCAGATATTCTTCTCACCGCGGGCCGATTTCTCATCGGCCTTTTCGCCCATATCTGACGAGGGCGTGATAGGGTAAATCGCAATAACCTCGTTAGTGGCATGCGCGACGTACGATGCGGCGGTGTTGCCGTCGATCGTCACCATCTTACGTTGGCGGGTCTTGTTCGACACGTTTTCCTTCTTTATTGTTTGAACATTGTCTTCGGTCATCGTAATCTCCTGTTTTGGACAGGTAAAGCGTTCTATCGTAACATCATTAACATTCTAATCCGACTTTGAAATCGTGATCTCCTTTTGGGCTTGGTACTTTCCGGATTTGTCACCGTAGGAGTTGAGACATTCCTCAGCCGCCTCCAGAAAAAGGAGTTGCCCGATACCTTGATGGGCATAAACACGGACCGGAACCGGCGCGCTGTTGGTCAGACTGATAGTCGCGTACCCTTCCCATTCCGGTTCAAACGGTGTGACGTTGATGATCACGCCGGCACGAGCATAGGTGGATTTACCGAGGCAGATCGTAATCACATCGCGAGGTATCTTGAAGTACTCGACGGTGCGCCCCAGCACAAATGAATTGGCCGGTATCTGCACCGATTCGGCCTTAACGTCCTGAAAGTTGTCTGGGGTCATTTTGGTCGGGTCCAACTCCGTCACACCCCTGGGGTCAAATATCTTGAACTCATCGGAAAGACTTATATCGTAACCGTAGGAGGAAGTTCCATAGCTGATTCCAGAGCGCACCTGTTCTTCCGAAAACGGCTTGATCATTTCACGCTCGCGGGCCATTTCAATAATCCAGCGGTCAGATTTTACGGGCATGGCTATCGTTCTCCTGTTCATCCATTCTTTACCGGCCCGGAAGATACTGTGCCCGGCGCTGGAAGTAAATAGAAATGCGCTCAGGGATTCGGTTTTTCAGGTGAAGGCGCACTCATTGATCGCTCCATATGCACCACGTCTTCAAGAGTATGCTTGACGAAAACTTCCAGCAATCTCTCCTCAGCCGTGACCAGCAGTTCCCGCATGGCGCAACTGTCACTCCGGGGGCAACTGTCCGGATCAGGAATGCATTTGGTCAGATGGTACGGGCCCTGGATCGCTTCGAGAACATCCTTAACAGTGATCTCGCCCGGCGGTTTGGCCAAAGTGAACCCACCCCGAACACCCCGGTGAGACCTCAATATCCCCGACCGTGATAGCGATTGGAAAATCTTGGCCAGGAACTTCTCAGGGATGTCCCTTGCCTCAGAAATCTCTGACAGAGGAGTAACCACATCCTTCCCTTTGTCGGCCAAGTGCAGCACGCCCTGCATGCCGTATTCTTCGGCCTTGGTGAATTGCATATAGACCTTTCTTCGTCAACTTTTGGTCTCTGTTCCCGGTAATGGGGAACCGACCTGTTTTGACTCTTTTAATCCTCTTTTAATATACAAAACTGGACTTCTTAGTCAATAGGATTTGGTGACATTCTTCACAAATTCGCCTCTGGTTTTTTCGCAGGATATACCGGACAGTATTTGACTTTTTCCGCCGAGGCCATACTTTATTCGTTGTAGCAAACGCACTTAGAGTGAGGCCTTTTTGTGGTGATTAAGAAAAACCGAACAAGCTGTGGGCTGAAGATTGTCTATACTGGTGACGGAAAGGGCAAAACGACGGCGGCCCTGGGCATGTGCGTGCGGGCGGTCGGATACGACTGGAAGAT
>JAUWMW010000167.1 GCA_030612965.1 bacterium | reverse complement strand
ACCGAGGTATAATATTGCAGTATGAGGAGATATGTGAAATTGCTGCTCAGACTAATGGTGATTTGGGTCATTCTATTTTGTGTCGTATCCTCCGCACCGGCTGCCGACAGCCTTGAAGTGCAGAGCTTTGGCGAGATCACTACCCCGCCGTTTGACCCCGCCGACGCCGAGCGGGTGCGCATTTGGCTGCCGATTGAGCGCGGTGGGCAGTGCCGAGTGCGTATCAACATACTCGATAGCCTCAACCATGTTGTCCGCCGTTTGGTCGACCGCCCGCTTCCGACCGGCTACTACAATTTCTACTGGAACAAGAAAGACAACCAGGGTCGGTTTGTCGGCGAAGGGACATACAAATATATAGCCGACGATTGCGGTCGACGTTCCTATGGTGAGTTGGAAGTCAGGTTCCACCGTTGGGAGCTCTCCAGCCGATTGGTTGCAGGCGATACGGTCGGTGATATAGTGATCTTGCACCTGTACGAAGATCCCGCACTGGTATCGGCCACGGTTTTGAACCAGCGGAGGAGAACCATCGACCAGCCGTTCACCGATTCCCTGATGAGGCGCGGTGAGCACGAGTTGCGTTGGATTCCGCCTCAGAGAGGCTACGGCAGCGTCTATTTGCTGCAGATAGAGGTCAGTGGATACATCCACCCCAGCGTTCCAATCCGCGCCGCCCGATCCCAGCCCGACTGATTCCGCCTTGTAATGTACCGATGCCATCTGTTTGTTCGATAATTGCTCACCCGCCGGCTTATCCATAGCCCCTTTCCCGCCGATAAGGCAGTAAAACCGGCGCTTCTCCCAAAGGCGGGGAAGAGCCTTCGTTTGTGCCGAGGTGAATAAATATGCCCTGTATTCTTGTAGTCGACGATAAAGATTCAATGCGCAACATGTTGACGGCCACTCTGGTTGAGGAGGGACATCGGGTCGACTCCGCCGGTAACGGCCAAAAGGCTCTCGATCTGATCCAGAACAAGTCGTACGATGTGGTCGTCACTGATCTTAAGATGCCCGATGTCGACGGCCTCGCGGTGCTCGACGGCGTCAGGGAAACCGATGCCGACACTTCGGTGATTGTGATGACTGCCTACGGGACTATTGAGGATGCTGTCGCGGCCATGAAGAAAGGGGCCTACGACTTCATCACCAAACCGTTTGACACCGAGCACCTCTGTGTGCTGATCAAGCGCGCGCTGGAGAACCGTCGTCTGCTGGCGGAGAACAGCCTGTTGCGAGAGGAGTTGTTTGCGCAGGAAGGGTTCCAGGACATCATCGGCAAAAACCCCAGGATGGTGGAGATTTGCAAGCTGGTCCAGAAGGTAGCCGGATCTGAGGCCTCGGTTTTGTTGAATGGTGAGACCGGCACCGGCAAGGAGTTGTTTGCCAAGTCGATTCACCTGCTGTCACCGCGCAAGGATCGCCCCTTTATCACTCTCAACTGCGCGGCCATTCCACATGAACTGCTGGAGAACGAACTGTTCGGTTCCGAGAAAGGCGCTTTCACCGGCGCCCACGCGCGCAAGATGGGTAAGTTTGAAATCGCCGACACAGGCACTATCTTTCTCGATGAAATCGGGGACATGGAAATATCCCTTCAGGCTAAACTCCTGCGCGTGTTGCAGCAGAAAAACTTCGAGCGGCTGGGCGGGACCAAGTCGATTGACGTGGATGTGCGCATTATTGCCGCCACTAACATGGACCTCACCGAGCAGATCAAGGCCAAACGGTTCCGCGAGGACTTGTACTATCGGCTGTCGGTGTTTCCCATCACTATCCCGCCGTTGCGCGAACGGCCCGAAGATGTCAGGGAACTGGCCGAGTACTTCCTGGCCAGGTACACGCGCGACAAGAAAGGCAAACCGAAGAGTTTTTCGCGCGACGCCATCAGCTTGTTAGAGAAATACCATTGGCCCGGTAACGTGCGCGAACTTGAGAACACGGTCGAGCGCGCCGTTATTCTGGTCGAAGGCAAAAAGATCACGCCGGAGCATCTGGCCATACGTATCCGCACCACCGATGAAATCAAATTGCGCGAGGGAGCCGGCCTCAAAGAGATCGGCGCCCATGCCCAGGGACGAGCCGAGAAGGCTGCTATCCTGCGTGTGTTGAAAGAGGTTCGCAACAACAAACGCAAAGCCTCGAAGATCCTAAAGATCGACTACACCACGCTGTTTGACAAAATCAGGAAATACGGTATCGGCAAAGACGACGACAGTGATTGATCGACCCGCTGCCGACGATTATAGCCATAAAGAAAGCCACCCGGTGAGGGTGGCTTTCGCGTGTGAAGCGCAAAACTGTAACTCGCTGCTTTGCTACCTACACGCCCAGTTTGGCCAGTGTCTTCGGGATGTCGGTGAAGGTCTTGCAGGGATGTGCACCGGCGGCGGCGAGGGCGTCCAGTTTATCCTGCGCTGTGCCCATCTTGCCCTCGACAATCGCACCGGCATGACCCATCCGTTTTCCGGGTGGGGCGTAGATGCCGCCGATCATCGCCAGCACCGGGGTCTTCATGATACGGATAGTATCCGTCGCGCGTTCTTCGTAGACACCGCCGATCTCACCGCACATCACAATCGCTTTGGTGGCGTCGTCCTCCTCGAACTTGAGCAGTATCTCATCAAAGGTTGACCCCAGGACTGGGTCGCCGCCGAGACCGACGCAAGTGGTTTCACCATAGCCGGACTGTGTGAGCGTGTCGGCCACGTAGTACGTGATCGAACCGGAGCGCGACACCGTCCCCACGCGGCCCGGTTTGAAGGCGATGTCCGGCATGATGCCGAGATTGGCCTGACCGGGGGAGATGACCCCGGCAGTGTTGCCGCCGATCACTGTGACGCCGCGCGCGACCGCTTCTCGACGCACGTGCAGCATATCGTGGATCGGAATATGCTCGGGTATGACTACGAGGAACTTGATCCCGGCGCGGATGGCTTCGATGGCTGCTTCCATGACGAATCGCGCCGGTAGAAAAACCACGGACACATCGGCGCCGGTGTTTTCGACGCACTCGCTCACGGTATCGAACACTGGTTTGCCCAGGACATCCTGACCGCCCTTGCCGGGGGAGGTGCCGCCAACGATATTGGTACCGTACTCAAGCATCCGTTCGGTGTGAAACTTGCCCGCGCCCCCGGTGATCCCCTGCACCATAACCTTGCTGTTCTTGTCAACGAGGATAGCCATCAGTTGCCCCCTTCTCTTGCGGCCAGTTCAACAGCCTTTTTGGATATCTCCTCAATCGGCGTCTCGATTCCGTGCGCCTCGACATGCTTGAACAAGTCAGGGTTCTCCTTTTTGGCTTCATCAAAAATGCGGACACCCTCTTGCCACATGTTGCCGGTCATGCGCATCACCATCGGTTTGGACAAACCGTGGTCTTTGAGGAACATGAGCACACCCCTGGCGAAATCATCGCAACGACTGATCCCGCCGAAACGGGCGCCGAAGATCACTTTGACGCTGGGGTTTTCATCCAGGAGTACGAGCATCCTGGCAATCCGCTCGGGTGAGGGACCACCGCCTGAGTCCATGAAGTTGGCCGGCTTGCCGCCGTAGTAGTGGATAAAATCGTTTCCCATGATGCCGAACCCAGCGCCGCCGGGGAACATGCCGATATCGCCGTCGAGATCGAGATATGGGATACCCCAATCGGTCGCCTGCTGTTCGCGCGGGGACATCTCGCCCTCTTCGTGGCGTTTTTCGATTCCCAACTCTCTCAATTCAGGGTGACGGAACACGGCGTCATCATCAAGCGACACCCGACTGTCGGCCGCGTTTAATGTACCGTCAGCAGTAAGCACCAACGGGTTGATCTCGACCAGCTTGGCGTCGTACTTGCGGAACAGGTTGTACAGGTTGACAATAATCGCCGCACCGTTCTTGAGCAGTTCAGTCGGGATACCTATCTTCTTGGCGATAGCAAGAGCGTCGAAACTGTAGAACTCTTCTTCGATGCCGAGTGACTGTTTGAAAATCTTGTCGGGGGTTTTGGCCGCGGTTTCTTCGATATCGACGCCGCCCTCACCGGAAGCGATCACGACCAGTTTGTACTTGGCGCGATCGATAGTTACGCCGAGGTAGTATTCCTGTGTGATCTCGAGTCTTGGCTCGATCAGAACCTGCTCGACCGGAAAGCCTTTGATCTTGAGCCTGAACAGTTGCTCGGCGAAAGTGCGCGCTTCGTTGGCGCCGTCGGCCGTTTTGATACCGCTTGCTTTGCCACGCCCGCCGGTCAGCACCTGAGACTTGAGAACCACCGGGTATTTCAACTCGCTGACAATCTCGTAGACCTCGTCGGGAGTATGGGCGATCCGCCCGTCGCTGACGGGTATCTTGAACTTCCGGAACAGTTCTTTACCTTCGAATTCATATAGGCGCATGTGTCAATCCTTACCTTACTATACGTTCAATTGCGGCTCCGCCGCAGGTTTTCAAGAGGGGCAATAAAGCGTTTTGGAGAGGGATGTCAATAGGGGCAGCGCGCGTAGCGCGAAGAAGTGGCTTGCCACTCGAAATCGCAGGGTTTTTGGCATACAAGAGAGAGAGACGGATGGACCTTTCGCAGTAATGACGAGACGAGAAGGGACCCTCTTGTAGCCGCTTTTGTCATCGCTGTAGTGAAACTTTTGGATATACTGCAAGGTTGCATGCCGGTACCCCACCCAGAGCGCCGGCGTCGGGTGGGATTCTTCATCCTCGCGCTTGGGTATTCCACCTGTCGCATTCGCTTTAGATGGGGGACCAATGAAAGAGTGCCCGTCCCTTCGACTGTGCGCTCAGGGTGACGAACCTGGATTCCGGCTTTCGCCGAAATGACGGAAAAGTGTGCGCGTGACTCTTTGTCGAAACCGGCCCTTCGACTGCGCTCAGGACAACCCCTTCGGGGCAGTAGTAAGTAGGTCAGGTTCCTTGGAACCTGACAGCTAACGTCAGGAGCACCCTTCGACTCTGCTCAGGGCAGGCTCGCTCCTGACCTACACGGGTACCCCACCCAGAGGCTTTGCGCCGGGTGGGTTTATTCATTATTACTGAAGAACCCACCTGTCGCTTCGCTTTAGGTGGGGTACCGAAGAACTGGATTCCGGGTCAAAGCCCGGAATGACAGAGAGGTGCGACTACGCTCAGGTGTACAGCCCGTAGGTCGGAACTGATCTTCCCCCGTTTTAGTGGACAGTTTATTAAGCATAACTGTTCTTTACTTCAAAATCAACTGGACTCATGTATCCCAGAGTAGAATGACGACGAATTCGGTTGTAGAATACTTCTATCCAGGCAAA
>JAUWMW010000364.1 GCA_030612965.1 bacterium | reverse complement strand
GCCACCTCTGCCTTTGCGGTTCCATCGCTGCAATTGTATATCCCAGGTGGGGAATACGACGCCGCCAGCGAGACCTGGTATACTACGGCACAAGATTTCGAGTTGTGGGTGGTCGCGGCCGGTTTGAATCACGGTACTATTTATGACATCCATCTGGTGGCCTCATTGATAGGCCAAACTCCGACCGATGGCGCGTTGACTATCACGCCCGAGGGGGGTGTCGGCACGACCTATAACGCGGCTGACTATGCTTACGGCACCCCGCCGGAGTCTGACCCGATGCCGCCGCACGGAGTGTTTCCAGCGGACTATGTCGAGATGTTAGTGGCCAGCCAGACTACCTCCGGACCGTTTGTAGACGTTCAGGACTACGTACCTGACGGCGATGGGGGCACGGACCTCTACGGTCAGATATTCAAGTTCGACATTAACACGACTTATAGCGGCGGTGTCCATTTCGATTCCTATGGGTTCTACGATGACCCGGATGGTCGACGGATCTTCGCCCCGTTCTCGCACGACGCCGAGACAGTCATACCGGAACCGGCTACTGTGCTGCTTCTGGGATTGGGTTTGGCAGCGGCCGGTTTGGTGCGACGGCGTAGGAAAAAGTGACCTTTCTGGATTCATGACGACAACAGCGGCTCTTCGGAGCCGCTTTTTTTGTTCATCCGGTATTTCCGGGGAATGCGGCCCTGATCTTTAGGAAGAAGTACTCATCATCCCTAAAGCCGTAGGCCATTCGCTTGATAACCTTGATCTTGTTGTTAATGCCTTCCAGCAAGTTAGTGTGCAACGGCCAGCGGGAATGAGCGAGAATGCCCGCCAGATACGGTTGTAATCTCTGGGCGAACTTCACTAGAGGTCCGATGCCGCTCTCCATGGCTCGGCGGTACCAGTGTTCCCAGAACCGTTTTGCCGCCTTTGGGTACTTGTAATCCCAGAGGTGCTTGAGATCATCCTTCAGGATGTAGACGGTCAGCAACTGCTTGTCGGCCTGGAGTAGTTCTTTGAGCCTGACACGACCTCTGTCCGTGTGGATATTCTCCCGATTGCGCAACAGCAACCATCGTGCACCTTTGATCACCTGACGGGTCTTCTTGTCATGTCGCAGACGGTTGGCTTCATCAACCCGAACCCGATCCAGCAGATGTCCACATCTGTCCCCATACCCTCCCCGCAAGAGTGCCGCTGTCATGCTGCGCGCAGTCAAGGGGTGTCGTACCATCCGCCCGCGTTGTGGTGGTCGAGTCTTCAGACTCGGCCACGGACGAAACATGCGACACAGACCCACGCGATCTGAAGATCACGCGGGCACATGGTTGAGTCACCCCGAGCGCAGTCGAGGGGTCGGAGTACGGCGTGCAAATGGGTTCGTTTTGCGGAAAAACGTTTTCACCGGGTATCCCCCCTGAGCAAATGGGTTCGTTTTGTGTATTTTT
>JAUWMW010000367.1 GCA_030612965.1 bacterium | reverse complement strand
TGGTGATCGGCACTCTGAAGGGCAAGTATAAGTCCCACCCGGCATTCAAGAAGGGTTTCTTCCAGGGCCGATGGAAGCTGGCTTGCAACGATGTGGAACCAGCCCGGGACGACGGACTGTAGAGAGAAACCGTAATGAACTGCGACGTAATGTCACACGAATGTCACCAAACCACGCCGAAGAGACCGGTCGCCGACAGGCGGCCGGTCATGGCGGTGAATCAGCCATTAAGAGACCCCAAAACGCAACTTTTGCGACACTTTTATGTGGAACTATCTGAACAAAATGGTGTGGTTATACGTTAAATAAGCAGAGCAAGAAAAACCCCCTCTGTCTCTCCTAGAGACAGCCCTGCGTTGGGCAGGATTAGCAATAATCCTGCCCTCCTCTTTTATGGACCCATGTTGGCATAGATGCCTGTCGGGGACGGCCCTGTTTGACTGCTGTGGTGGTGTGGCATCCGCCAGTATCCACACTTTTGTGGGCGGCGTATGTCCACATGCGCCGCGATAAACCCGGCTTGACCGGACATCTGCCGCACCCAGACGATTACCATGGACATCTGCGCATCGAGTCAGTCGCTCGATTTTCCGAACTCCGCCTCAAGAACTTGTATCGTGGAGTCTACCAGTCTATTCGCACCGAGAGTAGCGCGTACTTCTCTGAATAGCTTGAGAGCTTCCTGTCGTTTGGCTCGTGTGTCCTGCGCGGCCAGCACTGAGGCCAGGTTGAGTTGATAGGCTACGGCGGCAGTATCGTCGGCCAGCAGCGAGCGAAAAATCGGCTCAGCTTCTGAGTATTTGCGTTGAGCGGCGAGATAAGTACCCTTGTTGGCCAGAAATGACTCGTTCGGTCCGAACTTCTCAATGGCGCTGTCAACAATCTCGATGGCGACACTGAGCGAGCCGAGGTCAGCGGCGGTGTTGCCTACCTGAACATACCGATTGGGATTGTCCGGTTCACGTTCGAGTAGCTGTAGGTAATAGTGATGTGCAAAAGAAATGTCCTCGATCTCCAGGCTGAGTTTGGCCAACGTCTCGAGGTGATTGTCTATCGGATCCCCGGTGGCGATCAGCGTCCGCAACGCATTTCGGGCCGCCTTGAAATCTTCGCAGTTGATGGTTGCCTCGTACAAGGCCGTATTGATCTCACGATCTCCAGGGTAGAGGATGTCGGCACGGCCAAGATAGAACGCCGCTGAGTCGTACATCAGTTCGCGTGAATAAGTGAGACCGAGAAGATATAACAC
>JAUWMW010000163.1 GCA_030612965.1 bacterium | reverse complement strand
AGGTCGAGACAATGAACAAGAAAGTCGCTATCCCTGCTGTTCAGGATATTCCCCGGTTCGACCGTCGTTTCTTCGAGAGCGAAAACGTCGTGTCCAGGATCGGAGGGGGAGCTATCGGCGGCAAAGCCTCGGGGCTCGCGTTTGCCCACAAGGTTTTGCAGGACCGTTTTCCTAAAGGTGCTTTTGAGGGGATGAAAGTCTCGGTGCCGAGACTGGTCGTCATCGGGACAGATGTCTTTGACGCCTTCGTGAATCGCAACGATCTGTACGATATCGCTCTTGATGACACTGCCGATGATCGCATCGCCAACGCCTTCCAGCGAGCTGAGTTCCCGGCCGAGTTCGCCGGCGATCTGCGAGGTTTGATCACCTCTGTCAAATCACCCCTGGCCATTCGATCTTCGAGCATGCTCGAAGATGCCATGTATGAGCCGTTCGCAGGTGTTTACGGGACGAAGATGACTCCGAACAATCAGCCGGACACGAATGCCCGGTACAAGAAACTGGTCGAGGGAGTCAAGTTTGTATACGCCTCGACATTTTTCCGGGAGGCCAGAGCGTACGGCGCCATGACCGGCCACTCTCCAAAAGAGGAGAAGATGGCGGTCATCATTCAGGAGGTGGTGGGACGCCGCCACGATGATCGCTTCTACCCATCAATTTCGGGCGTTGGCCGTTCATTCAATTTCTATGCTTTCGGACACGCACAGCCGGAGGATGGCGTCGTTGACCTTGCTCTCGGGCTGGGGAAGACGATTGTCGACGGCGGACTCGCCTGGACCTATTGCCCTGAGTATCCCAACGCCAACCCACCGTTCACAACCGCCGAGCTTCTCAAGAATACTCAGACGGAGTTCTGGGCGGTCAACATGGGAAAACCTCCGGCTTTCGATCCTATCCACGAGACAGAGTATCTGGCCAAAAACACCCTGAAAGAGGCTGAACGCGATGGTTCCCTGGCCCAGGTCGCTTCCACATATCAGCCCGAGAACGATCGAATCGTGATGGGGATCGGCGCCGATGGCCCCCGCGTCCTCAATTTCGCGCCGGTTATTCGTCTGGGCGAGATACCTCTCAACACCTTGATCAAATCTTTGCTGAGTGCGTGCAGCGAGGAACTGGGCGCTGCCATCGAAATGGAATTCGCTGTCATCCTGGACCCGCGCCGCAAATCGCCGCCACGCTTTGGTCTCCTCCAGGTCAGACCAATGGTGGTATCCGACGAACAAATCGAGGTGACAGACGCCGACATGAAATCAGAACGGGTTCTGCTGGCATCGGAGTGTGTACTCGGGAATGGCGCCATGGCCAATCTATCCGATATTGTCTATGTGAAACCGGATGCTTTTCAAAAAGAGAATACGCGAGCGATTGCGTCTGAGATAAACGCCGTCAACCAACGAGTAATTGCCGACAAGCGTCGCTATGTCCTGATTGGATTCGGACGATGGGGCAGCTCCGATCCCTGGCTGGGGATCCCGGTGGACTGGGGTAATATCTCAGGTGTTCAGGTGCTTGTCGAAGCAACGCTGCCTGATATGCATGTCGAACTGAGCCAGGGGTCACATTTTTTCCACAACCTGACCAGCCTGCAGTTGTGCTACTTCAGTGTCCCCCACACCGGATCGTACAGTATCGACTGGGCCTGGCTGCAAGCTCAGGAAACGGTCTTCGAAACCGACTTCGTCCGCCACGTCAGATTGGAAGCGCCGCTACTAATCAAGGTTGACGGGCGACTCAGTAAGGGAGTGATTCTGAGATGACATCACAAAATGAAGGCGACGACCGAGGGAAATCGGTCGACCGTCTACTCCACCAACTTCAGGAGAGGGCCAAGGAACTCAATTGCCTGTACAAGGTCGAGGAAGTTCTGGGTATGCCTGACGTCGGGCTCGATGAAATCTGCAAGGCCGTTCTCAAGGCGATACCCCCGGGGTGGCAGTATACCGACGTGTGCGTAGCACGAATGGTTCTCGATAATAAGACCTATACGACACCTGACTTCGCAGAGACTGAGTGGGGCTTACGCGCCGACATCGTTGCCGCCGGTGCTACCGTCGGTTCGATCTGCGTCTTCTACACCAGGGAAATGCCGCAGTGGGATGACGGACCCTTCCTGAAAGAGGAGAGCAAGCTGATCAAAACGATCGCTGACCGTATCGGTCACCGCATTGCAAGCATGAAGATGCGGGATATTGCCGATAGGTGGGAGCGTCGTCAGGGCGATTCTGAGGTTAGCAGGAAAGTCGAGTGGCAGATAGTGCTGCAGATGCTCAAACAGACCGACCGCAATCTCTATCTGGGTGTGGCCCGCAAGATGCTCAATCACATGTGCTGGAGCGGCATTGAAGATGCCGAACGGATTGTCCAGACGTTCTCGCCGGACAAACGACAGTTGGAAGAGTCGATGATGGAGGATATGAATCAGCCGTATGAACGTCGGAAAATCGGCTTTTCACCTGAGATCTGTGGGGAGATTTTCAAGACCGCCTCAGTACACCTGCCTGATGACGATATTTTCCGTCTCATACAGAAATGGATCCATGAAGACAAGCTGTCGTTTCTGGTCCAGGTGGTGAACCGTAATCTGTCTTTGTCGGAAGTAGCCGACGCCATACGACGGTATCATCATCTGGCCGAGCAGGACCCTGATATCCAGTCGCCCAATAAGCGTGGTATTGAGGTTTCCCTCATTCGACGGTTTTTATCGGATCAGCTTCAGTTTATCAGCGTGGCCAAGAACTTCATCGAAGTTAAAGACTTCTTTCACCTGCTGAACCGTGTCGTTTTCTCCGCGGAGAGTCACGGCAAGCTTGGCGGCAAAAGCGCCGGCCTGTTTCTGGCGACACAGATACTGAAGAAGAAGGCATTGGAGAACGAACTTCTGGCCAACGTCAGAATTCCCAAGACCTACCATATTACCTCCGATGTCCTGCTCCATTTCATGCACTACAACAACTTTGACGAGGTTGTCGAGCAGAAGTACAAACCGATCAATCAGGTGCGTTTCGAATACCCGCACATCGTGCAGACTTTCAAGAATGCCCGGTTCCCCCCGGACATCGTCAACGGTCTGTCGGCCGCCCTGGACGATCTGGGTGACCAACCGCTCATCGTGCGTAGTTCCAGTCTTCTTGAGGACCGGATCGGCGCTGTGTTCTCCGGCAAGTACAAGAGCCTGTTTGTGGCTAATCAGGGCAGCAAGCATGAGAAACTCGAAGCCCTGCTCGATGCCATCGCTGAGGTCTATGCATCGACTTTTGGTCCCGATCCGATTGAATATCGCGCCGAAAGAGACCTGATCGATTTCGGTGAGGAAATGGGTATCATGATCGAGCAGGTCGTTGGGACACGGGTGGGCAAGTACTTCCTGCCCTCCTATGCCGGTGTGGCCTTCAGCAAGAACGAGTTTCGCTGGTCGCCCAGGATCACTCGCGAGGATGGTCTGATCAGGCTGGTGCCAGGTCTGGGCACACGAGCCGTCGATCGTCTCAGCGACGACTACCCTGTCCTGATTGCTCCGGGGCAGCCGGGCTTGCGGGCCAATGCCAGTCCCGATGAGACGGCGCGATACTCGCCAAAGGAGATTGATGTTATCAATCTGTCGACCAACACGTTTGAAACGATGGACGTCCGGACCTTCCTGCGTGAGGTCGGCGATGAGTTCCCCGGTGCGCAGAATATAGTGTCCATTTTTGAAGATGATCTCATGCGGATACCGTCCGGGCTGAATATCCACTACGATCACGACGATCTGGTCGTAACATTCGACGGTCTGACGCAACGGACCTCGTTCGTAAACCGGGTGAAGGCCATTCTTGACACCCTCGAGAAGACTCTGGGGGGTCCGGTGGATATCGAGTTTGCCTCGGATGGTCAACATCTCTACCTGTTGCAGTGTCGCTCCCAGAGCTACTCAGCCATGAGCGCTCCGGCGCCGATTCCCAAGGATACCCCCGAGGATCGAGTTGTCTTTTCTGCCAACAGATACATATCCAACGGTCGAACACCGGACATTACGCATATCGTCTACGTGGACCCACAGAAATACGCGGAGTTACCCGATCGATCGGCGATGGCGGATGTTGGTCGCGCCGTCGGCCGGCTGAACAAACTGTTACCCAAACACCAGTTCGTTCTGATGGGTCCGGGTCGCTGGGGCAGCCGTGGAGACATAAAACTCGGGGTGAGCGTATCATACTCCGACATCAACAACACCGCCGCCCTGATCGAGATCGCGAGAAAGAAGGGCAACTACGTGCCGGACCTCTCCTTTGGGACCCACTTCTTCCAGGATCTGGTTGAGGCGGACATACGTTACCTGCCGTTGTACCCTGATGAGGAAGGAATAATCTTCAATGAGAGATTCCTGCTCGGCTCCACCAATGTCCTGACCGATCTCCTTCCCGAATACTCGCAACTCGCCGATGTCGTCCGCGTCATTGATGTGCCCTCCGGCAGTGACGGGGACGTTTTGCACATATTGCTCAATGCTGATCTCGATGAAGGGGTGGGGCTGCTGGCTCCCCCGTCGAGTGCTGTTGCTGAGCCAACGACATCCGAGTCGGTTCAACCGACGGTCAGCGAACAGTACTGGCGCTGGCGGTTGCTGATGGCTGAGCGAATCGCCGCTTCACTGGACTCCAAGCGGTTTGGAGTCGCCAACTTTTACGTCTTCGGCAGCACCAAGAACGACACCGCCGGTCCCGCCAGCGATATCGACCTGTTAGTTCACTTCCGAGGTGATTCTGAACAGTTGGGGTTGCTTCGGGACTGGCTGGAGGGCTGGAGTCTCTGTCTCGGCGAAATGAATTACCTGCAGACCGGCTACCGCAGCGACGGACTCCTGGATGTACATATTGTCACTGATGATGATATCGCAAGGAAGACAAGTTGGGCAGCGAAAATCGACGCTACGACTGATGCCGCTCGGCCGCTTCCAATGAAACAAACTGCCGGTAAGTGAGCTAAATCAACTCCCGCCGGGCACGCCCCTCCGAAACATTTTGTTCTGCCCGCGTGATCTTCAGTCCCGTAGGTCGGAACCCCCTTGCGGGTTCCGACTCCCAAATCACTAACCAGAGTCCCGTGTCGGGAGCCCTGAGACATGTTGTCGGAACCTCGCCCTTCGACTCCGCTCAGGACGACCCCTTCGGGGCAGGGGTTCCAACCTACGAAGCTACAGTGGGGCAGACCGGGAGGTCTGCCGCCCACAAGAATCTGAAGATCACCCCGTCTCAACGGGGGCACGTTTTTATGCAACTTACTAAAGGGACAGGGCACTAGTGGGCGGTGCTGATGACAACGTCGGCGCCGCGGGCAGAGACGTCCAGCGATCCAACCATCCGGCCAAGTTCGATCCGAGAGGTGTG
>JAUWMW010000171.1 GCA_030612965.1 bacterium | reverse complement strand
AAGAGTGAAAACAGCAAGCGTCTCGGGG
Organism: bacterium; assembly: GCA_030612965.1. Taxonomy (GTDB): domain Bacteria; phylum Zixibacteria; class MSB-5A5; order GN15; family FEB-12; genus JAJRTA01. The sequence goes on along the minus strand of JAUWMW010000171.1, from coordinate 5,181 downwards.
AGATCATGATCGGTCGTAACTACATCGATCGAGCCGACCTCACCCTGGTGGTCACCAGGCAGGTGGAAGAACTTCTTTACTCACTGTTGTCATGGCAAACCGGATCTTTCAAGTTTTACGATAATCAGTTTCCGACCGAGGAAGAGATCACGGTCGACCTGTCGGTGGAGAACGTGATCCTTGAGGGTTTGCGCCGGGTCGATGAGATGAACATGGTGCGCGAAACGCTGCCCAATCTCGAGGCGGTATACACTATATCCGCTTCCCAGGCGGGGCGCACGCGCAATGTCACGCTCAAAGCCGAGGAGTGGAACGTCATGGCCTTAGTCGACGGTCGTCGCGATTTTAACCAAATCTGCAAGCTTGGTTCACTCAAGCGCGATGAAACGTTAAGGGTACTGGCTCACCTCAAACTGGCCGGTATTATCACCAAGACCGAACGCAAGAAGGAAGCATCTTCACCTCAGTTGGATAAGATGGCCGACCGTCTGGCCGGACTGTTTGAGGACTACCTAACGGCCAAGCCGCGCCGCGCCATTGTCAAGCGCGCGGTTACCAGCACTCTGGTCGAGGAGGCCGATTGAGCCACCCGGAATCTCTCAAGAAGCTTCAGCATACGCTCGAGTCGTTTCTGGAGCGAGCGGTTGGGCAAAAAGAGCAGCGCCTCGCTGTGCTTGAGGGTATCAATCGGCTGGACGACATTGCGCGAAACGAACTCGGCGACATGACCGGAGAGGCTGTCGGCGAATGGTTCGCGCGGCACAACCATCAGCTTGAGCAGGGTGACCTGAGGCCGGGCGATATTGATCGGATCGGTCACATCCTGCATGAAATCAAAGGTGGGCTCAATCGGAACGCCGGTTCGCCGGAAGTCCGCAAAATCGCATCCGAGATCAATCGCTGGGAAGGGGCGGCGCGGCGGTCAAGGCGCTCGCTTACTCTCAAGCGCGGCCCCGAGTTGAAGACTGCGGAAGATGATTCGATCAGCCTGTTCGGAAAAACCCTGGCTCGGGCTTCGGGCATGTTTCTCGAAATGTCGGCCGGACGCAAGCACCTGCTCTCGGTGCTGGATGAATCTTTGAAGTCGGCCGAAATACAGAAAAACAGAGAGACCTTGCTTTTGTCGGCCTTTATCATATATTACCTCAAGTCCGGCGGCTACAAAGTTGAGCCGTACGTGAAACGACTCAAAGAGGCCGAACGGCTTCAGAAAGAGGCCTCGTCGTATGCTTAAGCCGGCGGAAAAAGCTTACTTTCAGGCACTTGCGGCCTTGAAGGATAAGAAATATGAAGCGGCAGCCGAACTCTTTGATAAGGCGGCGCCGTTTTTTGAGCAGAACAAGGAGTTCGGGATTTTTCGGGAAACCACCCGGCTGCTTGTGGCGGTTACAGAAAAGTTGAGCAAGCTCGAAAAAGAAGAATCATTGAATATAGAGGAATCTTTCTCCCATGGCTAAGAAAATGTCGTTCGCCGACAAGGCCAACAAGCGAGCCTACGCTATGACCTGCCCGGTCTGTGAAGAGCCCATCCAATTCGTTAAGTTCATGAAGGCAGTCAAAAGCGACAAGGGCGGCTGGAAAATGCGGGCCCAGAATGTCGGAGTTTGCAAGTGCAATAGCGCTGAGATCTATGGTTGACGATCTCGAAGTTTTCACGCATGCGGAACCCTCCCTGCAATAGCGGAGGGTTTTTCATTTGCCTGAGAACGTCGTTAACTATAGACTATGTGCGTAGTGTGTATCCTCGTGCGTCACGTATATGTCATGCTGAGCGCAGCAATCCAGTAGGTCAGGTTCCTTGTGAACCTGACGATAGACGGCAGGATCGCAGGGATCCTGCCCTACAAGGAACGAGTGGCATAGCGCGCTTCGCGCGTCGAGGCGGTGGCTCCACAACCTGCTAAAGATCGGAAATGTCCGGCGATATGAAAAAGATAGTTAGCCCGTTCAACGCAGCAGCCGCTGCATATTTCTTTCTGCTGATCGTCTATCTTGCAGCCGCGCCCTTTCCGCAATATCGAGTTTGGGGACTGAACCTATGGGCCTGTTTCCCGGAGAGCGTACCCTGGGCGCTGTTTGGTGGCGGCGTACTGGTGATCGTCGGCTTGTTCCTGTTCCGTCATCGGTATCGCGAACATGAGGACGAAACTATCAGGGGAATGAGCGGCGCCGTTTACTGGATCGTCACCAGCAGTCTGGTGGCGACCCTGACGCTCCTGTTCTACCTTTGGCGCGCTCGGACACACTTCCTCGGCGACGGCTACACGGTACTGGCACTGCTAGCTGACCCCGAGCCGCTGGTCAAAACACGCGAGATCGGGGAAGCGATGTTGCATATCTGGGTGAAGCAGCTTTTTGGCCAGGGGGAACCGGCCGCTCTGAAGAGCTTCCAGTCTATCTCTATCGGCGCCGGGGTTGCTTATTTGCTTTCGCTGGTTATGTTCGCGCGGGCTTTGTTCGAGCAGAACCGTGATCGGATCCTGTTCTTCCTGGGGCTGGCCTCGTGCGGGTACCTGTACAACTTTTTCGGTCACGTCGAGAACTACTCTGTCTTTGTCGTTATGGTATCGCTGTACTGTCTGACCGGTCTACTGGTGGCGCGTGGTCGGGCGCCACGCTGGAGCGTGCTGCCGATGGTTGGTCTCGCAGTACTGTTTCACATCTTCGGGGTAGCGCTGATACCGAGCGCGGTCTACCTCCTGATGGCCGATACGCGATGGTCTCGTCGGGTCGGCCGATGGTCGATCAAGACCAGATGGTTGTTGGCCGCCGTGCTTTCCGCCGTCATGATAGCTATCTTTCTGCATTTCCATTACAACTATTACTATTTCCGATTCGCCACCGTGCCGCTGCTGCCGGACCGGTTTACAGTTGAGGGCTACCATCTGTTCTCACTGCCGCACCTGATCGATTTCGGCAACCTGCTGCTATTGCTGGTTCCATCACTGCCGATTGCGCTTGTCCTCCTGTTCTTCAGCCCCTTGAAAAAACTGGCAAGGCAACACGAGTACCGCTATCTCTTATTAGTCGTGGCATCCTGCTGCGGGGCGGTGTTTGTTTTCGATCCCAAGTTAGGGATGCCGCGCGACTGGGATTTGTTCTCCTTTGTTGGGCCGCCATTAGCGCTGGCCTGCTTCTACTTTGTGCTCGATGCGAGAGTAAGATCCAGGCGCTACGTTGCCATTGCCCTGATGATGACTGTTCTGGGTTTCCTGATGCTTTTTCCCCGAGCGATAAGCCAGACCAGTCCGGACTTGTCCGTGACCTGGTTCAATAACTACGCGGCGCTGGACAAGACCAGGAACATGATCGGGCGTACCCTGCTCAAGAAGTTCTATGACAACCGAGGTGATGTAAAAGCCTCGGAACGCGAATACCAGCGGTATGTCACCGATTACCCGGAGTTCGCTTTGAATCGCCAGGGTATGGCTCTCAAGAACGAGGGCAAGTGTGATGAGGCGATTGCCTTGTACCGAAAGGCGATCGATCTGCATCCGACTTTTGTGGCTCCCTACGCCAACATGGGGATGTGCTATCTACAGCTTGGCCAGTTCGACAGTGCTTTGGTGATGTTGCGTATCGCTGCCGGGATGAATCCTTACAATTCTATTGTCCACAACAGCCTGGCCCGGACCTACTACGAGCGGGGCGATTATGCCGAGGCGGAGGTTGCCCTCAAACGCGCGCACAAGCTGTCTCCGAATGAATTGGCGCCGCTGGTCGGCCTTGTACAGCTATACAAACGCACCAATGACCTCGACAACTGGCTCAAGTACCTCAATCTCCTTGTTGCCCACGAAAACGCCCCGCTGATTGCATTGACCGAACTGGCGGAGTACCACCTTAATCATCGCCGGCTCGCCGAAGCATCGATGCTCTACCGCCGCGCGATTCCTCTTGGGCTGGACAGCGCCTATCTGAGGACTTTGCGACGCGAGTTTCCACAGTTGGGGTTGTAGCCGGCGAGCCACTTCTTCGTGCTTCGCACTTTCTGTGCGCCAACACTCATATGGTTGTGGTGGCCGAGTCTTCAGACTCGGCCACAGGCAACCCACTTCTTTGCGCTCATCCCGGCAGATGTGGACGTCTGCCGCGCACAAAACAAGAGCAACCCACCTGTCGCTCCCAGGCTGTGTCATAAAGCCGTTTCGCAGGATCCTGATCTCGACGAAGTCGGGATTGTGACCCTGCGATTCCTGCAAGGCGTTGTGGGAAAGCAGCCTCAAGAACCACCGGTTCACATCCGCCGCGGCGGACCTTCGGCGAACGCAGGAACCGGTGGAACATACAATTGCGACACAGCTTGTACGCCGTAGGTGCGGTACCAAAGTAGGGCAGGATCCCCGCGATTCGGCCAATGTAAAAAAAGCCCGAAACTCGTCATTGCGAGGAGGATGCGAAGCAGACGACGCGGCAATCTCAATTCGTTGGCCAACCCGGCTAAAGAGATTGCCGCGCTCCCTGCGATACGAGTGTCTTCGGTCGCTCTAAATGACAACAGATGGGGGCTTATCAACAGTCGCGTTCGCCGGAATGATAGGGAAAAACAAAAAGCCGGGACCGCTTGAGTCCCGGCTGGATTTACCCGTCTCAGTCCCGGCCCGGTAATGTCAGCTACTCGATCCGTTACGATGTTCCTTTTCGCGCTGGCTGGCGATGGCGTAATAAATCAGGAAGGCGACCCCGGCAAAAATACAGATCAGGCCGAGCGTGCCTTCTTCGGAGATAACATCCGGGAACCAGAAGCTTATCATCGAGGCAACACCAATCCCCATCAGCACCAAACCCCATTTGAGGTTTGACAATGCCGGTGAGGATTGCCTCGGATACAGGTTTTTGACCCCTTCTTCCACCAGACCTTTGTCAATCAGACGGTTACGGGTCCGTGCGTCGGAGACTATCTTGACTATAGCTACTACAGCCAGGAACACCGCGGGTACTATTACTAATTCGGGCATCATAAACTCCTTTATTTTGATGTCTTCTTGTTTCTATTTCCATCAGACCGGTGAGTCATAAACAAGTTGCAATTATAAACCTGAAACTTATGCAACCTTTTGATCGTCTATACTGTCAAACCCTTTGAGTAATGGAAATATGGCCGACAACCACTTGGAAATCGACCGGATTCTGACCGGTGACCACAAAGCCTTCGAGGCGTTTGTCAAAAGGTATCAGCGA
>JAUWMW010000062.1 GCA_030612965.1 bacterium | reverse complement strand
CGCTTGCCGTCGGCCGACCATGCCGGCGATGACACTTCACCAACATCGCCGGTATCGGTGATCGACTGATCATACGCCATCCGATCAAACTTCGGCATGAGGTCTGCTGCCTTCGGTCGTCCGCTCAGCCCGACTTTCCAGACATGCATATTGGCTACGCCCCAGGCATCGCGTGGTCTGTCATGACCCAGATAGGCGACGCTTTTGCTGTCGGGAGATATGGCAGGAGTGAACACCGGACCGGTCGGAGTCGGGATACGACGCTCTTTGCGGCCGGTGAGCGACATGACAAACAAATCCAGGTGCAAGCCGTTCATGTCCGGGTCGCGATCACGGTTGGAAACATATATTATGAATTTCCCGTTCGGCGCGATTCGTACAAAGAAGTTGTCTCTTTTGCCTTTGGTGACTTTTTTCAGCTTGCCGGATGTGACGTCCAATGTGTACACCTGGAAGGTGTCCTTAGGAACAAACCCGGCGCCGTCCTCCCGATAAAACAAACGGGTGATATGCCGGTAGACTGGTGGTTCCTTCTTCTTCTTTTCGTCTTTGATAAAGTGCGAGTCGTTGTAACGCAGACAAAACAGTAGTTGCTTGCCGTCCGGCGTCCACTGCAAGTCGATGATGGTTCCTTCGATTTCGATCAGTTTCTTCTCGGCGCCGCCGGTGGTCGGCATGGTGTATATGCCCGTTTTCTTGTCGCGGGTCGAGACGAAGGCAATTTCACTTCCGTTTGGTGACCACACGGGCTGACCGTCGTTATGATCACCGTGGGTGAACTGCCGCTCTTCGCGCGCCGTGAGATCAAACAGGAAGATGTTGCTGAAATACTTATTTTCCTCCTTGTCCATCCGTTCAACCGTGTAGGCGACTTTTTTCTCATCCGGCGCCATCGCGACACTGGTCGGCAGGCGCAGCTTAAACAGGTCTTCGGAAGAGATGGAACGGCGGGTGGTCTTCTTGCGAGTTTGTTTATTCATGGCTGATCCTTTCCGGCGGATTGGTGTTGCTGAGAGGGAAGCTAAGTTGCGATTTGGATTTCGACAAGGAAAATGTGTGACAGGCAGGTCGGCAGGAAATAATTATGTGGGCGGCAGACCTCCCGGTCTGCCCCTCTTTCAATCGTCGCTATCGTCCAGCCATAGCCACTCCTTGTCCACCGGGACCAAACCGGGCCTATCCGAAAGCCAGTCCCCAGCACTGGAGAAAGGGTAGTCAGCCATCTCGTCAGCTAATCCAGCCTTAACCGGATTGCGGTGGACATAATCGACCTTGATTCTGAATTGCTTGTCAGACCAGATAATCACTTCATCGAATCGTGGCTTCCAGAACTGAAACCGGGCGTTTCGGTGGAACACCTCGATCAGATTCGGCGGCAACAGCGGCCGAAGTTGTCGAGTCGATAGGCTTTTGAATTGCTGTACTACTTTGGACAACTTTTCGATTTCCCTGAATCCCAGAAGTAGATGGATATGCGACGGCATGACAACGTAAGCGGCCAATGATAACTGGTGGTGAGTGACAGTCCTGTGGAGTTGCTGGAGGAGGGATCGGGCGCATCTCTCATCCGCGAACACCGGTGCCCATTCTGTCACTGTTGTGGTAATAAACGCCATGGCTCTGCCTGTTATAGAAAGGCGTTTTCTGATTACCAAGATACTGCTCCCATCAGAAGTCATACGTGGTCACGGGGCAGACGAGGACGTCTGCCGCCCACGGATACAATGCCATCATGTCGTGACGTCAACTCGGTAAATGCGGTACTTGTCATCACCCAGCCAGTCGAGTATCCAAATGCCCTTGTCGTAAGGATTCGCCGTTAGATCAATTCGATCTCGAACTAGACGTACACCGCGATCCCAAGTCCACTGGCAGCCGGTCTTGTGATACACCACGAGTGCAACATTGGTACCATAGTCCTTAAGCAGCTTCTTTCTGATACACTCAGCGACACGCGGTACAACATCCGTTTCCAAGTTGCTGACCAAAGAGAGGACATGAGCCCTGCCTTGCCTACCCCTTTCTAAAGGTGTCTTCACGACATCAACCGATCTGCCTTCGGATCGGCCAAGTGCAGCCTGGATGTCGCCATCACGATCATCGGACGTGGTCATCTCCAAATTCAACACATCACCAGTTGAGTCCTTACATAGTATATCCGGTGCATCCGCTGGACAGACTACCTCATATGAGGTTTCATTCGCTCTATTGTATTCTCTTAGAAAACTCTTGGCTGACGCGAGTTCGATCTGCTGTGTTTCTGTCGGTTTGCTCATGCGCTTTGCACCACATCGGAGTCGTGTGCACTGCAATCTGCTTTGGTTACTGCAAGCATTCTAATCCAACTCGCTTCTCTTTGTGGTTTTCACCCTTGGTGTTTAGTATAGCGGAACGTGGTCTGAGTTGTCAATCACATTCTGGGGCAGACGAGGACGTCTGCCGCCCACGGAAGGCTGGGTCTCTTGGCCCCCCTGTCTCACCGGCGAGCGGCACGACTGAGAAAAGCAATCTTGCTGCGTTGGCGGCGTCTGGTGTCCTTCGGCATTTCATCAGAATACTCGCTCGCACGGCGGGCGACCGAGCGCACCTCGTCGTCCATGCCAAGCTCATCGTAGCATTGGTACAACTGGTAATCGCACTCGATCAGATTGTAATAGTTGCCGGGTTCGGATACCAGCTTGTATCGCAGTTGCTGATAGACTTCCGCAGCCTGCTGATAGTTCTTGCTCCGAAAGTAGGCCTCGGCCAGCGGCCACAGGAACAGTTTCCCATCGGGGAAGGTAGCCGACATTTCCTGACACAATACAATGGCTGAGTCGTATTGTTGACGATCCAGCCAGACCCATATAAGTGAACTTCGGGCGGCCTCGCACGATATTGCCGATGAATCTGCGGCCAGGCGCAGTTCGGCGATTCCTCGCGCCATTTCATTCTTTAGAATCCGCAGCCGCCTCAGGATACCCCCCTTGGCCGATTTCCAGTAATGGTACAAGCCAAGGCCGAAGTAAAGGTCATAACAACTGCTGTCGTACTCAAGTCCGCGTTCGTACTCTGATCTGGCAGCATATCCGAGCCTGATTGCCCTAATCGATGAACCGAATCGCGACTCCCACAGGGCTCGATAGGACCTGACATGCCCGCGATAAAATGCCATCCAGGCGGCCGTGCCGGGCGATGCGGTATCGATAATCTGCGATGTTAGGCTATCAGCCGTATCCAGCAGATTGAAAAATCGTTCGCTCTCCCACGGTTCTTCCCGGTCAAACATCTCACCGAGAAGAGATGCGGCGCGAGAGAAAGGTCCCATCGGATCGTCGGGGAATAGTTCTCCAAGAAGGCAGCCCAAGGAGTCGGCGAGCACGAAGTCGTCGTTGTAGATAGCGTGCTGAACTCCGATGGCCAACTCCCTTTTGTGGCTATCGAGGTACTCGTCGGCTTGTGAGGATCCGGCCGCAATGGCCATCACTGTAAGCCCAACGAGCACAATCCTGGTCAAAGCCGGCAACGCCGCAATCCCGGCGCGTTGCCGCGGCCGACAGTCCCCTCTTGAGAGGGGATTCAGGGGTGTGTCCCTTCTATACACTCCAGATGTCCACATCTGCCGCACCTATGTCTCTCCGGGTTGGCTCGCCGGTACAAAAAAACCGGGAAGAAAGTCATCCCGGTCAGTTTAGAATGCGTACCGGCTCAGGGCAAGCTTGAACTGGTGAGTACCACGTTTTCCGTGGGGGTAAAGGGGTACAGATCGAAACCCGTCTCCGTACTGGCAGCGATGATAACGGCATTGCCGACTTCGTGAAAGAGCAACCAGCAATCATGGCACCGATGATTGAAAAACGTCTTGCCGTCCAGCGATAACTGAGTATCGATGCAATCTTCAGGTATGCTGTACTCACCGCTTGGCGCCGCAAACACCGAGACGGTCAACTTGCTGTTACGGAACACAAAGTGGGCCATCTCAACACCGCAAATCTGTTCTTTGGAACTATTGACCAGCACGAACCCTTGCTCGTAGCCCAGGTTGGAAAAATCAAGATCCAGGTAGGACGGTGACAATTCAAAGGTCGGCTGGTTCCAGCTACGGTCGTGAACGGCATGGTGCGCCGATGCCAACGGCGTATAATACACATACTCTCGATAGTAATCGGTAGCAATGGAGGCGGCGCCGATCAGTATCACCAGACAAGCCGCCGCCACCAGCATCTTCGCGACTAAACCAAAGCTGCGTGGGGGCTGACCGGGTGAAGCCTCATTGTCGATCCTGTCCAGACGGACTATGATCTTGTCCTTGAGACTATCCAACTGCGGAGAAGGTCCATTGCCTTTGATCCGCGAAGCAATAAACTCCTGAACGCTGGTTTCTATCCGGTAAATCTTGAAGCAGTCACGGCAACTCTCCAGATGCTCCTGAACTTCTTTAGCATCTATTTCCGAGGCTTCTTTGTCGATTATATCATATAGTAGTTCCAGCGCGTCCTGACAATTCATTTCGCCTTTTCCTTGATGTACCCATTCTTGACTGCATAATCGAAAAGTTGCTTTTGAAGAAGCTTACGTCCCCGATGGAGCCTCGATTTGACCGTACCCAGTTGCAGGTCGGCAATCTCAGCAATCTCCTGGTAGGAAAATCCCTCAAGGAACGAAAGCACGGCAACCAGTCTGAAATCATCAGGTAAATTCTCAATCGCTTTCTTTACATCGTCATCAAATAATTTGGAGAAAAGAGTCTGTTCCGGGTTTTCGGTCATCTCACTGCCGGCCAACTGGCCATAGAGGTAGTTATCATCGATATCGTCGATATTGGCCTGTAGGGGAGAACGAGATTTCGAGCGGTATTCATTGATGAATATATTGGTCATTATCTTGAACAACCATGCCCGGCAGTTCGAACCCAACTCGAATTTATCCCAGAACCGATACGCCTTGGCGAACGCTTCCTGCACCAAATCCTCAGCATCGCTCTGGTTCTTCGCCAAACGAAGAGCGGTGCGATACAGAGCATCCATGTGAGGCAGCGCCTCGGCCTCAAACTCCTTTCTCTTGGTAGCGTCATTTAGCTTCCGGGCGGCCATCAAACTCCCCCCTGGCGACAGCGATAACCGGAGACGCTGTTGTTTACACCATACATCAAAACACTATCTTTGCCTTCAAAGTTCCCAATAGCAGCGCAAACCGCCGAATGACAGTATTTTATTGCCACCCGCAGGTTGTCGGTCCAAAAGCAGTGGTGTCTCGTCCTCTCCATAATCACCGAATAATAACGACCCCAAAAGACTCAGACAAGCGTTTTTGTGGCGCCGGCCCGGCCCTGTTCACAGTAGAATCAAGGATTGTCTGCCGAGCCGAATTCACTGACATCAAAGGAGTTATCCCGGTCCATGTCTCCAATCCTGTCCATTTCGTCGACTATATGTTTAACGAAGGCCCGGAACCGGTGTCCTGCTGATGATGACTAATCGGCCGACAAAAAAGGTTGGCGTTGTGACGACCGACGCCAGCACCCCACCAAGAGCGACAGCGTCGGTGGGGTTACCAGAATCTGATTCGTCTATCGATTTGTTTTAGGTGGAGTGCCCGGTTCCATACTAAACTGGACGCGCGCAACGCAAGGGACCCATTCATGGGCGGCTTGACCGTGCAAAAAGTGTTTGACCCGCCATCGGTTTTGGATGATTATGTAAGGGGATAGTAAACGATGCTGGTTGAGTTTCAGATTGGTTCCAGCCTGGAGCGCGCCTTTGGGCGCCTTGAAAAGAACCCGATGGATTTGCTGAGCGCGCGTATCATCTGAGGAACACATACCTGTCGGATCGAGACATTATGGCCGTAAAGCACTCGAATTTCGTTCATCTGCACACGCACAGCCAGTACTCGTTGCTGGACGGCGCCTGTCGGCTCGATGAACTGATAGCGCTGGCCCGTGAATACCGGATGCCGGCTTTGGCCGTAACCGATCACGGCAATATGTTCGGCGCGATTGAGTTTTACATTAAAGCCAGTCGGGCGGGGATCAAACCGATCATAGGCATCGAAGCATACGTCGCCGGGGGCAGCCGCTTCGACAAGCAACCCTCGAACAAGTATCCCGACGGTGGGTATCACCTCGTTCTTCTGGCCCGCAATCTGACCGGTTACAAGAACCTCATCAAGTTGTCGACGGCCGGTTTTCTGGAAGGGTTCTATCATCGTCCCCGCATCGACAAAAAGCTCTTGCGCGAACATGCCGAGGGATTGCTGGCCAGTTCCGCCTGTCTCAAGGGGGAGGTGAACTGGCACCTGCTGCGCGGCAACACCGAAGCAGCGGTGACCACGGCCAGAGAGTATCAGGATATCTTCGGTGAGGACGGGTTCTACCTCGAGGTTCAGAATCACAATCTTGAGCCGGAGCTACAAATACTGCCGAAGATTGAGGCGATCTCGCGCGAAACCGGTATCCCGATGCTGGCCACCAACGATTGCCACTATCTTAGGCAGCAGGACTATGAGGCGCACGATGCACTCTTGTGCATCCAAACCGGCAAGTTAGTCGAGGATCAGGATCGGATGCGTTACAACACCGACCAGATCTACTTCAAAACGGCCGAGGAGATGGAGCAGGCGCTGGGCGACTTCAAACCCGCCCTAGAAAACACTATCAAGGTGGCGGAAGCCTGCAATCTGGAGTTGGAATTGGGGCAACTCAAGTTGCCCGTCTATCCTATACCAAAACAGTTTGTAGATTCGGACGTCTACCTGGAACATCTCTGTCGCGAGGGTCTCAAAGAGCGTTACGACGAGCACACCGACGAAATCGAGAAGCGTCTCAAATACGAGTTGGGCGTTATCAAAAAGATGGGATACGCCGGGTATTTCATGATTGTGAAAGACTTCTGCGACTACGCCCGCAGCCGGAAGATCCCGGTGGGGCCGGGACGTGGTTCGGCGGCCGGGTCGTTAGTGTCATATGCTCTCAAAATCACCAATATCGACCCCATCCGGTTCGAGTTGCTGTTCGAACGGTTCTTGAATCCGGAGCGGGTGTCGATGCCGGATATCGATATCGATTTCGCCGACCGGGGTCGCGACGAGATCATAAAGTACGTGATCGAAAAGTACGGTGAGAAAAACGTCTGTCAGATAATCACCTTTGGTACTATGGCGGCGCGAGCGGTGGTGCGCGATGTCGGTCGCGTGCTCGCCATACCGTACGGCGAGGTGGACAAGATCGCCAAGATGATTCCGCCGATGGTTGATATGACGCTGGAGAAAGCGTTGGCCCAAACGCCTGAATTGGCCAAGCTGGTCGAGACCGACCAGAGGATCAAGAAGCTGATCGATTACTCCCGCACTCTCGAGGGGCTGGCCCGACACTGTTCTACTCACGCTGCCGGAGTGGTTATCGCGCCATCGGCGCTGACCGACTATGTGCCGCTGTTCAAGGGTAGCAAGGACGAAATCACTACTCAGTTCGATATGAAGATGGTCGAGAAGATCGGTCTGTTGAAAATGGATTTTCTTGGTCTGCGCACCCTTACAGTGATTGATGATGCCGTCAAAATGATCGAGAAGAATCATCCCGAGACGAAGCTCGACATCAACGACATTCCGCTCGATGACGCCGATGTTTACAAGCTGTTCGCGACCGGTACGACCATCGGCATCTTCCAGTTTGAGTCATCGGGTATGCGTGAGTATCTGCGCAAGCTGAAGCCTGAGAATTTCACCGACATCACGGCGATGAACGCGCTGTATCGACCCGGACCTCTGGACTCAGGAATGATCGATACCTATATCGATTGCAAGCGCGGCGCCGCCAACATTCGCTATCTCCATCCGGAACTGGAGAAGATCCTCAAGGACACCTACGGCGTGATCGTTTTCCAGGAGCAGGTACTCAAGATCGCCAACACCCTGGCCGGTTACAGTATGGGAAAGGCGGACCTTTTGCGCAAGGCGATGGGCAAGAAGGACGCCGCTCTGATGGCCGAGCAAAAGCGGGAGTTCCTTGACGGCGCCGCTGCGCGCAAGATCGATAAGAAGATCGCCACCGAGATGTTCGAGCAAATCGAAACCTTCGCCCGCTACGGTTTCAACAAGGCGCATGCCACCTGCTATGCCTATATCGCGTATCAGACTGCCTGGCTGAAGCATTACTATCCGCGCGAGTTCATGGCGGCCTTGATGACTTCCGAAATCAACGTCAGCGACCGAATCTATGCTCTGCTGGAAGAGGCTCGCCGTATGCAAATCAAGGTGCTGCCGCCGGATGTGAATGAATCGACCATCGATTTTACCGTGGTCGACGGTAACATCCGTTTCGGTCTCCAGGCGGTCAAGAACGTCGGGGTCGGCCCGGCCCGGGCTGTCGTCGACGAGCGTGTTGACAATGGACGTTTCGCCGATCTGGCCGACCTGGTCGGCCGTGTGCCGATCAAAGCGATCAACCGGCGGACGCTGGAGTCATTGATAGCCGCCGGTGCTTGCGACAGTCTTGGGGGCTTTCGGGCGCAGAAATTCGAGTGTGTGGAAGCGATGCTGGAGTATGGGCATCGCGTGTCCGAGAGTTCAGCCAGTCATGATTTGTTCGCTGTCGATGGAAGCGTGGCCGACCGCGTGGCGCCGCCTCTGCCGCAGACTGCGGAATGGTCCACTGGTGAGAAACTGGCCAAAGAAAAAGGCACTCTCGGGTTTTACGTTTCCGGTCATCCGCTGGACAAGTATCGTGATGAACTCAACTCCTTTGCGACATTCCGAGCGGCCGAACTCCAGTCGGCGGCTGACGGTCGCGAGGTGACAGTGGGCGGGATTGTAGCGGCTGTGAAAAGCATGGTCGACAAGAAGGGCAACCTCATGGCCTTTGTAACTATAGAGGATTTCACCGGTTCGGTTGAACTGATCCTGTTTTCCGATTGTTACGAAAAAAGCCGCGAGGCCATTCAGGTGGATCAGATGGTCCTGGTGACCGGACGGGTCTCAACGCGAGAGGGAGAGGCGCCCAAAATCATCTGTTCCGACGTGGCGCCTTTAGAGGAGTTGACGGAACGATTTGACTGCCAGCTCGTTATAAAGATCGATGTCGATTGCTCCGATAAGACTTTGGATAAGGCACTGGCTATCCTGAAAGAGTTCGAAGGAGGCACTCCGGTTTTACTTGCCGCTCGACAAAATGGATCAGAAGTGTATATTAGGTCCAGGAAGTACACAGTGAAACCGGATTTTCGGTTGCTGGACCGCCTCAAAGAGTTGCTTGGCGAGTCGGGCGCTTACTTGAGGCCGCTGAAGTAGAATGACAACAATGCTGAACAGATTGGGAATATTAATGAAACATTGGCCAACCGCGACTATCGCCGCACTGCTGATTTTCGCCATGATCTTTACTGCCATAGCCGGCGACGACAAGAAAACAGACACCAAGACACCGTCCGATAAATCGAATGGAATAACCTGGCTATCGTACGATGCCGGGTTGGTTAAGGCCAAAGCCGAGGACAAACATGTTTTCATCAATTTCACTACCAAGTGGTGCGGGTGGTGCAAGAAGATGAACAAGACCACTTTCAAGGAACCAGGGATCATCGAAACGCTCGATGCCAAGTTTGTGTCGGTCAAAGTTGACGGTGATTCCAAGGAAGAACTGGACATCGACGGATACAGAATTACCGAGCGTAACCTCGCCCGTAGCGAGTTCGGTATCAGATCATATCCAACCTATTACTTCCTGAAGCCGGATGGCGGCAAACTGGGCGCGGCTCGAGGGTATCAGTCAAAAGAACAGTTGTCGCAGTACCTGGCCTACGTAGCCGAACGCAAGTACGATACAACCAAGACCCAAGTCCATTCTGAAAAAGGTGGCTCCAGGTAGCTGTTGACATGGGTGCCGAATCTTGAGCCAAGCTGTTCACGCTATTCACACATGAAAGCCGGTAATCGAAGAAAACACGCAGGTTTGAAGGACTTTCCATTATGACAAGAATTATTCCAGTGCTCGCTGTGGTTTTGATGCTCTCTCTTTTCTCCTCGTGCAGCGGTGATAGCAGTGAAGCGGGTCAGCCTGACCAGCAGGTCCAGGTCGCCAACAGGACAACTCCTAAAGTCAACCCCACGTCTGATAATGTCCGGTTCTCGGCTTTGGACATAAACGGAAAGCAGCGTAGCTCCGAGGAATGGATCGGCCAACAGCCGGTGGTGATTAATGTCTGGGGAACCTGGTGCCCACCGTGTCGTCGGGAGATTCCTGATCTCGTTCGGCTCTATGAAGAATACCACAGCAAGGGTGTCGAGATGCTTGGCCTGGCGGTCCGGGACAGTCCGCAACAGGTGGAGGGATTCGCTGCCAAGAATAATATGATGTGGGTCATGCTGATGGGCGAGCGCGATCTCCTCTATACTCTGGGCGCCACCAAAGGCGTGCCGACCACAATCTTCTACGACCGAAACGGCAAGGAGGTCAGTCGGTTCGTCGGGGGCCGCGACTACGGAACGTTCAAGCGAGCCTTCGAGT
>JAUWMW010000192.1 GCA_030612965.1 bacterium | reverse complement strand
TGGCAGCGGTCAAGCACATGGGGAAAAGCTGGTTACGACCCTTTGGGGAATGACGGGCGAGCAATGGGGACACGTTCATTTCTGGGTAGCTGTTGCGGTACTGGTAGCCCTGGCTTTACATCTGATTCTTCATTGGAAATGGATTACCTGTGTACTAAGTAGAAAAGAGAAGTCCTCTGGGGCAAGTGGAGGACGGGCTTTCTTGGGTCTGGTAGGTTTGTTTGGAGTCCTTGGGTTGACGCTACTGCCTTTCCTTACTCCCACGGAACAGACCACTCGCAATCAAATACTGCGGGAGACCGGAACTCACCAATCTGTTGACACCTCAGGTATTTCAAGTACACAGTTCCATAGCTCAGAGACAGAATCTGAAAGTCACGATGTGTCGATTCGCGGGACTATGACACTCATGGAAATCCAGGAGAAGACAGGCGTCCCATACCAACATATAGCCGCGAAGCTTAGCCTTCCAGAGGACGTTTCTTCGAATGAGCGGTTGGGAAGGCTCAAGAAAGTATATGGATTCTCGATTGATGATGTGCGCAAGATAGTTGAAGAGTATGAACCATGATTGTGCCACGCCGCGCTGTGGGTTGAATGTGAGCTTGGAGTGCGAGACTCCGGCACCAAAAAAAGAGCGCCGATGACCGGCGCTCTTTAAGCAAGCTTGACAGTGTGACTTAGTTGAGTTCTGCTTTCGTCTGGCCGCGGGCAATTAGGTCCGAATACTGGCCGGGCGTCGACAGGATCTCGACGGCCCTCATTACCGTCTTGTCAGTCTTGAGAATAAGTCCCTCGTAGACGCCGCGCTGGCCGACAACAGAAGAGAGGATGTCACGTTTGATCGAGCGGCTGATGTAGTCGCGCGATTGATCGAAATCATCACTCTTCTCGACCTCGACGAGCTTCTCCAACTCTTCTAGTGCGCTCTCGAATAACTCCTGGGTTTCTTCTTTATCAACACTTTCGCGCAAGTCTTCGAGCGCCACCTGCAACGACGTCTTGTAATCGAACTCCTTTTCCGCGATGAAAGTACGGAACTGTTCAAGAATCTCGTCGCTCACTTCAAACGAGGTATTGACATCGGGATGGTCGGCGACATACTGAATGGCGAAGTCAAAGAATAGCGACTTCCGCTCGAGATTAATCTCAATCGGCTTGTACAAATCCGACTCAATCTCGATGTCCGGCACAATCCCGCCGCCCCCGTAGACGATACGGCCGCTGTTGGTGTAGAACACCTCTTCCTCAGAGATGGCCAACGAATCGCTCTCTTCATCTTCGGCAGGGTCCAGGGCCAGATCGGAGTTTGAACCACGTTTGGCTTGTGTCTCGGGCTTCTGGATACAGCGTCCCGAAGGCACGTAATACTTGGCTGTGGTCAGTTTCAGCGCCATCGAGCCATCGTTGGCAATCTGGAATATCTGTTGCACCAGTCCCTTACCGTAAGTGGGGGCGCCGACGATGAGCCCGCGATCCCAATCCTGAATGGCGCCCGAGACGATCTCACTGGCCGATGCGGTGCCTTCGTTCACCAGGACAATCAGTGGTTTGTCCTCGAACAGCGGCGCCCGTTCGGAATAGAAATGACGTTCACTGGTTTCGTAGCGCCCTTTGGTATAGACGATCTCTCGCCCCTGTTGCAGGAACAGTTCGGCGGTCTCTTTGGCCTGGTCGAGTAGTCCGCCGCCGTTATGCCGTAGGTCAAAAACAAGCGCTGAGACGTTCTGATCGTTCAGGTCGCTGATTGCATCTCTGAGTTCGTGCGAAGTTTCTTCGGCGAAACGCGAGAGACGGACATAGCCGATATCGGTCCCGGGAATTACTCCGGCATACGGAACCGACTTCAATTCGATCACCGCTCGCTCTACCTCGAAGTCCATCATGTCGGCGATACCGGATCGCTTGATCGTAAGCACCACCGAGGTGCCGGCCGTGCCGCGCATCAGCTTGGCGCCGTCGGCCGTTTTCATGCCCTCAGTCGACTCGCCGTCGATGGCCCATATGATATCACCGGCGCGAAGGCCTTTGCGATAGGCCGGGGTGCCTTCGATCGGCGTGATGATGATAATGCGATTGTCACGGGAGTCTATCTGCATGCCCAACCCTTCGTACTTGCCGTGGGTGGACTCCATCAACGCCTCGTACGACGAACGCTCCATCAGGATGGAATATCGATCAAGATCGGTAAGCATTCCTCTGATGCCCGCCTTGATAATCTCGTCGGTGTCGACATCCTCCATGTATTGATTTCTTATATTAAAGGCGGTCGAGGAGAGCTTCTTGACATCCTTCAGGAAGCTGTCTCGTTTGCGACGGGTTGTTTCGCGGGTGTCGCTGGTAATAGGTTCGGTGTTGATGTGCGTGGTGTCGGCCCACATCACCGGTTCGGTCGTAGTTACCTGTTCGGCTTCAAGAGACCCGATTTCCGCGATAAAGGCGATAGCAAAAACCGTTACTCCGACCAACAGAACCGTATATCGAATCATCGAAACCTCCGTTTCAGTGTGCTCGCATCCATCCAGCGTCAAGATAACACACCGAGTTGCTTTGTCAAGTTAGAGGACGGCTGATGCCGATGTGTATCTCTTTGAACTTTATACGCTTACAATACACCGTTGGTTGCCAAAGGTCCCCCGACCAACGGCTATCGGGATACAAACGGTTGTCGTTCGGCTGCTTACCGGGAGGAACAACTTGGCTTGTTCGCCGGATTCTAAGCAGCTTTTTTCGCGATAATCTATCTCCGACCCTAACTTTGTTGTAGGTATCGGTTTGGCTTGGGGATGCACGACTAAGGCAAAAAAGATTGTCCTTTTCATGCACAATCCCGTATGGTTAGAACCGTATGCAGTTTCACAAACGTCTCATCTTCGCCTGGATGCTCAATCTGCTTTTGCCGGGTTTGGGCCATTTCTACTGGAGAGAATACGCTTTCGGGTTGTTCATTTTCCTGGTTATGTTGTTGGCATCAGTGCTGTATGTGGCCTCGTTCTTCGTACCGTTACCGGGCGTGGTCACATGGTTGGTGCTTGGACTGCCGATCATGTTTTACGGCTTCACCTTTGTGGATCTGGCCCGGACAGCGCGGCTCAAACGTGTCTTGGTAAATCGTACCACCCAGACGGCGCTGGTCATTGTTGCCGCCGGTTTAGTATACCAGACTCTATCGCCGTCCGCTCTGCTCAATTTCGGATGGCGCAACCAACCTGAAATCTACGCCATGCCGCACAACCGATTGAACCCACTGTATTCCACCGGTGATATTCTCAAGGCAAGTTCGCTCGCCTACACCGTCAGGATCGCCTTTGTCGACCGACCGATATTGCATCGACTGCCTCAGCGATTCGAGATGGTCCGCTTTGAAGAGGCCTCGGGACGACGTCGCACCGGTTTCGTGGTCGGCTTGCCGCTGGAGGAAGTGTTGATTGTCGACGGTTTGGTGGTGGCGGACGGCCTCCCCGACCCACGCGATGGTCCTCCCGGCATTACTCTCACTGGTGATTGGCCGTTGACCCAGACCGACCAGTTCTCTATCTTGGTAGCTACGGTCAGCATGGGTTCTCTGGACAAAGTGTATGAGATACCGCTGACGCAACTGGTGGGAAAGGTGGATAGACTTTTCTGAAATGTACAGATTCGTAATCTTCGATCTGGATGGCACCCTGATCGATTCTTCAGACGGGGTGGTGGAGGCGGTCAATTACTCGCTACAGCAGATGGGTGAACCGACCCAGCCGCCGGAGGTCATCAAGCCATACATAGGCTACCCCTTGGCCAAGATGTATCCTGAGTTCACCGATGCGCCGTACGAGCAGTTGTATGAACATTTTACAGTCAAGGCCGCTCAGACAGTTGTGACATCGACGTATGCCCTGCCGCATGCAGATGAAGTTTTGAAGCAACTGTACGCGGACGGCCGAACGTTGGCGGTGGCCACAACCAAGATCAAGAGACATGTTGACAGCATCCTCGACAAACTCGGCTGGCGCCGGTACTTCTCAGCAGCGGTGGGTGGCGATGAAGCGCCTCGATTCAAACCGGACCCGGCCATATTTCGTCTTACTCTCAAACGGTTGCACGCAGAACCGGACGCTTCCATGGTGGTTGGCGATACGGTTAACGATGTACACGCCGCGCAGGCCGTCCCGATGACAGTGACAGCCGTGGCCTCACCATACGGACACCGTGATGAGCTTATGGCGTCACGGCCGGATCACTTCATCGAGGATATCCGGCAGCTTCCGGATATTCTGCAACTCGCTGACGACGGAGGTGAAACGCGTTAGTGATTCAATCTGTCGAGGCTGTCTCATAGACGCTATGTAATCTCAAAGTGTGACTCGCGAGGATACCAATGAAGAAGCTCTTTGTGAATTCATTCAAGACTAAGATCGGCACCGTCCGCACGGCTGCTACCGACAAGGGTCTGGCGCTTATCTGTCTGCCGGGAGAGTCACCGCGGCACTTCGAGACGCGCATCGCCAAACTGTTTGCAGGCCGGCAGGCCCAGGACGGGGGAGAGGTCAATCGCACAGCTCAGAGACAGATCATCGATTACCTGGACGGCAAACGGACCAGGTTTGAGCTGCCGCTGGATCTTCACGGCACGCCGTTTCAGAAGACAGCCTTGCGGCGGGTAGCGCGCATTCCTTACGGCAAGGTAAAGACGTATGGGGAAATCGCTGCTGCCATCGGCAAGCCGCGAGCGGCGCGGGCAGTCGGCTCGGCCAA